>JAIYBR010000275.1 GCA_027488435.1 Flavobacteriales bacterium | reverse complement strand
CGCGAACCCATGCGCTCCATGTCACCTTCGTTTTGCAGCGCAAACTGAACGCCCGCCTTGTGCAGCATGGAAGGAAGTTTAAATGGCAAATCGATGTCGTCTTCCGCATACATGGGCAACTCATGTAGTCGACGCAACAGCACCGGCACTTGATTAGCGACCAACTGTTCGGCCACAAGGTGGGCGTCGTAGCCACCCACAATCACCATGTGTTTTATATTTTGACTCACCTTAAAGTTGAGTGCTTCCTGTATCGATTTTGCGTCATCGGCATGCACATACAATTTCTGCGAGCCATCGAAAACGCCGCGCAAACCTTCCAAGCGCAACTCACGATTTCCAGGGTCTTTCACGGAGCAATAGGCCCGAGCTTCATTGAAGAACGTGTGAATTTCGCGCAATTGTTGATCGTAGGTTTTAACCTTTTCTACGTTCACCTTCCCCTTATCGTAGTGCTTATGAAAAACACCCGGCCAGTTCAGGTGTATGCCGTCATCGGCTTTCACCAACGCATCTTCCCAATTCCATGCATCGAATTGCATGACTGATGAAGTGCCACTGATAACTCCTCCACGCGGTGTAATCTGTCCCATCAAAACGCCATTCAAGCGAACAGTAGGAATGATTTCCGAGTCGGTGTTGTAGGCGATGGCGGAACGTATGCCGGGTTTGTATGATCCGGTTTCAGCTACATCATTCGCAGGACGAATTGCGTCGAGTTCATGCAAGCCAAGTGTAGAATTCGTGGCGATAAACCCGGGGTACACATGTTTTCCGGATGCATCAATGGTTTCGTCGTATGCATTGGCAGCAAGGCGAATGGTGCGCGCATCGGCCACCATATCGAGCTTTCCGTCGCGGAAGCCAATCGCAGCATTTTCAATAACACTTCCATCACCAATATGCGCGGTCGCATTCATGATGAGTATAGAGCGAGTTTGTGCCGGAGCAACGGTCGGATTTTGCTGAGCAAAGCCTAATAGACTCGATGCAACTAGAAAGGTGAATAATAGAGTTTTCATGGTTGTGGCTTATTTGAATGAAACACCTTGCGAAGTTTGATCGAGCGTGTCGCAATGGAAATGCTTTTTGTCTTTGAAACCCGGAGTTCGAACGGGCTCTCCGGCGCCTTTCGCATTCAGCATTTTCTGAATGATACGAGCACGCTCTGTATTGATTTCGTTGCGCAGCGCTGCATCGCGCTCTGCATCGAAGTAACAGATGCCATCCACAAAAGTCTTTTCTGCTTTCGCATAAATGCTCAACGGATGGTCGGTCCAAATCACCACATCGGCATCTTTTCCGGCTGCCAGACTACCTGTACGTTTGTCGATGCGTAGAAGCTTTGCCGGATTGAGTGTTACGAATTTCAAGGCCTCTTCTTCTTTAACACCGCCATACTTCACTGCTTTTGCAGCTTCCTGATTGAGTCGGCGCGCCATCTCTGCATCGTCGCTGTTGAAGGCTACTGTGATGCCTTGCTCATGCAACAAAGCACCGTTGTGTGGAATAGCGTCTTTTACTTCGTACTTGTATGCCCACCAGTCGCTAAACGAACTTGCGCCTGCTCCATGGGCTTTCATCTTGTCGGCCACTTTGTAGCCCTCCAGGATGTGTGTGAAGGTGTTAAGCGTAAACTTCATACTGTCGGCCACGTGCATGAGCATGTTGATCTCGCTTTGGACATAGCTGTGGCAGGTAACAAAACGATTTTTGTTGAGGATTTCCCACAGCGCCTTCATCTCCAGATCTACCCGGGGAGCGTTCACATTAGGCAAGGAGCTATTCTGTCGCATATTTCTGCTTTTCCCCGCTTCTTGCAAAGCCAATATATTCGCAATGCCATACTCACGTGCGCGTGTGAAATGATCGTAGTAAAGCTGCTCCACACCCATGCGTGTTTGCGGAAAACGCATACCGTCGTTGTACCAGTTCGATTGCTTCACGTTTTCTCCCAATGCAAACTTGATGAACCCCGGAGCATTGTCTACGAGCATATCATCGGCATTTCCACCCCAATGTAATTTCACCAAAGCGCTTTGTCCACCGATGGGATTAGCACTTCCATGCAGCAACTGAGCGCATGTAACACCTCCCGACAGTTGACGGTAGATGTCGATGTCTTCGGGCCACACGACACGCGATTCTTCCACTTCTGCACTGCATGCCTGCTCACCTTCATTCACACTTGCTAGGGCGATGTGGCTATGCTCATCGATGATTCCGGGTGTAACATGCCGACCTTGAGCGTCGATAGTTCGTGCACTCGGATACTTCGACGCATCGACTGTTTTTCCGACAGCCACAATTTTTCCTTGATGGATGAGCAGTTGTCCGTTGTCAATTTTTCCTTCGGCTTCACACGTCCAGATTGTAGCGTTTTTAATGAATACTGTTTCGGCCTTGGGTCTTTCCTTCGAGCCATATGCTGTGAATGGATAGATAACATCTCCAACCACTTCTTTGTCCTCCTTCTCCTTTCTTTTTTCTCCATTCTCCTTTTTCTCATTCGATTCTTTCTCGGCCTTTTTCTCGGCGCTCCACTGCAACCAATTTCCGCCGGCATCTTGCCCGCGTCCGCTCCATCTGGTTCGGTCATTACTTACATCGCCCGCCAAGCGAATCATTCCCGCATAGAAGTCATCAGAAGCCTCGAAACCAATTGTCAGCAGTTCATTCACTATGGAAATGGAGACGCTGTAATTGAGTGTATCCATTTTAGACTTGCCGTCATCGCTCTTGCCGGCCTTGATGTGCTGTATAGATGCCTTTGTTTTTCCCTCCACCTCTTTCACTTTTAGCTCATAGGTGTGCTTCGGTAATTTCAGTTCATAGCTGCCTGCTAGATCGATTGTTTTGGCCGCATCAATCACAAATTGTTCGCCCTGAACCCAGTTTTCATGCAGAATTGCAGACTCGTTGAAGATGTTGTCTGACGCTATGAAAAAGTTAGCCCATGCGCCTGCTTTTAGAGAGCCTAACTCGTTATTGGCTCCTATCCAAAAGGCAGGAGTGTGGGTGAGTGCCTTTAATGCTTCTTGTTCTGTAAGACCTCTCTTTACGGCCTTTCGCAGATTCTTCCAAAACAGAGCGCGTTCGCCCAGGCCATGCGCTGTGATAGCGAATGGGATTTTCTGTGCCGAAAGCATGGCGCAATTTGAAGGAGCCATTTCCCAGTGTTTCATTTCATCGAGACTAACCAGGCGCGACACGTAGGGGTCGCTCACATCGTATGCATCCGGAAAATTTAAGGGCACAATCAACGAGGCTTTCGTTGCGGCAACATCATTCAATCGCTGGTATTCGTTTCCGTTGGTTTTGATAATGTATTGAACGCCGAATTCATCGCCCACTTTATCTGCACGGAAAACATTCCATTTGTCGCCTGCATCGAAAAACGAAGGTCGCAGCGCAAGCGCATTCATGGCGTCCAGAGACAGGTTTCGTTCTTCCGAATTTCCACCTTGCGCATACCATTTCGCATCGTAATATGACTGACGCAATAGTGCTATGGATCCCATCAACGAAGAAGGATATCCGGTTGTGCTCGTACCTTTATTGAACGAGTAATGTGCCGACGCCATTGGGTTCAACAAAGCCTGATTAGGCTGAGTGCCCAGCGTTACCAATGCACCCGAACCGCGCACGATACCGTCCATTTTATGTGTGAGAACCGCTCCAAATCCGGCGCTACGCATTTCTTTGGCAATATCTTCCTTGCAGGTAAAATTCAAGGCGGCATTGTTGTCCGCATTAATTGCGTCATTCCAGCCAAAAGCTCCTTTGGGCGATTCATTTCCATTGCCTCCGCGCATGCGTGGCCCACCCTCATTGCCCTTTGCCGGCGTTGCATCAGCCAATCCGTAATCGGAGTGTAAATCGATGAATGAAGGGTAGATGTACTTCCCTTTGCAATCAACAACCACTGCATTTGAAGGAATGACTATAGTTGTGCCCGCGGCTACCACCTTACCCTTTTCGATGAGCAGCGTTGCATCATCCAACCTAGTTTGGTAGTCGATATAGATGGTTGCATGCGTAAAGGCAACCGACGTTACATCTTTCGGAAGTATGCCATTGTAAGGAAAAGTAGGCTGAGCCTGAGAAATCAAAACGCTAACTAAGGCAAGCCAAACGGTGAGAATGCGCATGGGTGATTGGTTTAAATGGAGGGGCTAAGATAGCTTGAGGGTTAGTGAAATGGTGAAATGGAGAGAGAGTGAAATAGGATGACAGTCCTGCCTCCATTTCACACTCTCTCCATTTCACCATTTCACCTTATTGTTAATTACTTAGCGAATACAATGTGCATATGAATTCAACGAATAGAAACATTCTCCTAACAATGAGCAGCCTTCTTCTTTCCAACTTTGACCCCTTATTTGACCAAAATCAATTACATGAAACCGTTCAAAACAATTTGGACGTGGGCGTTTGTAATGCTTGCGTTTGTTGCTAATGCACAACCGTGGACCTACGACTTCGGTGCAACTGCTGGGGTGGTGAGTACAACACTCGGGTTGACGTTCGATATAATCTGTTGGATGGCGCTGGAACAGCTGAGCCGGTTGATGTCTTAGGCAGCACAAGCTCTGCAAACTGCAGTGATATTACTGTTCGTGCGCATCCTGCTATAGAAGTAAGAAGCTCACAACGCTGCCCGGCTTCGCTGCTGCGCACCAACTACCTTGTGGGAGATCGCGTTGTTGCAACAACTCCGGTTTGTGGCGTATTGAATTATACCTATGAGTTCTCCCAGGTAACCAGCTGCGCCGATGGAACTGTCGTATCAGTTGTGCCTTCTACGTTCAGCACAGTTGCTGCAACTCCCTACCTTCAGTTGGGTGTTCTTCCAAACTTGTCTGCACCTGGTGCATGGGATGTGCGCATTCGTCCAAACTTTGCTTATGGCGCAGGAACATTTGGCCCAACACAGCGCATCAATGTAAACGGCACTTCAGCGTCATCCATGATGAATGATGAGACTGCAGCGGAAATGCAAACATTCAATAGCTCATCCATTGAATTGTATCCAAATCCGGCAAATGGATCTATGGTATGGTTGAACTTCACGGGATTGGTGAATGAAAAAGTTCAAGTTCGTTTGTTGGATTTAACAGGAAGAGAGTTGATTTCTAATCAATACACTGTTGAAAGTGCCCTGCAAACTGAAATGCGAATAGATCACATTAGCAACGGAATTTATATCGTGGAATTAATAGATGGGAATTCAAAGCTTGAACAGCGTTTGGTGGTTCAACACTAATCCGAGAAAAGTTTAATTAACAAGGGGCGCCATGGCGCCCCTTTTTTTATGCTTGAAAAACAGCTATTTAGATGTTTTTTGCCCTCACTTAATGTAAAAAATACAATAAGAGATATTGTTTAAATTACAATTTGCCTACTTTGGCTCTCGGTTGGCTTGATTAACCTTAACACAATCATATAGAGCCAATCGAAAAAACATTAACAACCAAAACAAATTTCAATTCAATGAAAAAGATTTTATTCACGACAGCGATGCTCTTCATCGTTGGCTTGATGTGGTCACAGGTGAATGTGACCTTTCGAGTTGACATGACGGGTGTTTCCGGCTTCACAACGCCTGAAGTCAATGGAACGTTTAACGGATGGTGCGGAGCCGCTTGTAATCCGCTCACTGATGCAAATTCGGATGGAGTATGGGAAACAACCATCCAATTGAATGCAGGCACTTATGAGTTCAAGTATGCTTACGACAACTGGAACGGTGGCGGTGAGTCATTAGTTGCAGGAACTCCATGCACAATTACAACAGGCGGTTTTACCAACCGTGCATTGACTGTAGAAACTACAGACATTGTTATGCCAATCGTATGTTATGGCAGCTGTTCTGCTTGCGGCGCATCTTCTGTGCGTGCAGTAACATTCCGTGTTGACTTATCAAACATCAGTGGCTTTACCACTCCAACAGTGAATGGTACTTTTAACGGATTTAGTGGAACTGCTAACCCGTTGAGCGATCCTGAGTCGGATGGTATCTGGTCAACAACCATCAACATTCCTGATGGAACCTACGAATACAAATTTGCATATGACAACTGGACAGGTCAAGAATCATTGGTTGCAGGTTCTCCTTGCACAGTGACCAATTTTGGTTTCACCAACCGATCACTGACTGTATCTGCTGATGCCACTTTGCCTGTTGTATGCTGGGGTAGCTGCGGCAACTGTGCATCGGCTTTGTTGCCGAAGAACGTAACGTTCAAAGTAGACATGCAGAACGTTACCGGTTTTACTACTGCCTATGTGAACGGTTCATTTAATGGGTTTTGCGGTTCATGCAATCCTATGACCGATGCAAACAGCGATGGAATTTGGGAAACCACTATTCAGTTGAACCAAGACACGTTTGAATACAAGTTTACGTATGATGGTTGGACTGGCCAGGAGGACTTGACTCCGGGTTCATCTTGCACCTCTACAATTGGCGGTTACACCAACCGCTCAATCATTGTTGGTAATGCAGATCAGGTATTGCCGGTTGTATGTTGGGGTCTTTGCACCAACTGTGCGCCTCCAACACGTGCGGTTACATTCAAAGTTGACATGAACGGTGTAACCGGCTTTACTCAGCCAACTGTTAACGGAACCTTCAACGGATGGAGCGGAACAGCTAACCCATTGACTGATGCAAACAGCGATGGTATTTGGGAAACAACTCTTCAATTGGCTGATGGTTCGTATGAATACAAGTTTGCTTATGATAACTGGGCAAACTCAGAGCAATTGACTTCGGGTTCTTCTTGCACAGTTAGCGGTGGTGGCTTCACCAATCGCTCACTCACAGTGAACGGCACTGCCCTTACACTTCCAACCGTATGTTGGGCAAGCTGCAACGCTTGTTCAGCTCCAACCTATGATGTCACTTTCCAAATCAACATGGCCAATGAAGGCAACTTTGGCACAGCATATATCGCAGGTTCATTCAACGGATGGTGCGGTAACTGTAACGAATTGACCGACCCTAACAACGATGGAATCTACACTACCACCATTGCAATGCAGCAGGGTGTTTACGAATACAAGGTATCATTGAATGACTGGGCTGCTTCTGAGCAACTCGTTGCAGGTTCATCTTGCACAGTGACCGCCTTTGGCTTCACCAACCGTTCACTGACTGTAGGCACAGCAGCACAAACATTGCCTGTTGTGTGTTATGGCACATGCGCTGATTGCGTAACTGAGGTAGCCGTAACTTTCCAAGTAAACATGAATCAGGTGAGCGGTTACGGTATTCCTGAAGTAAACGGATCATTCAACGGTTGGTGTGGAGGTTGTTTCCAGCTTACCGACTTTGACAACGACAATGTCTACACCGGAACAGCGATGATTTCGCCGGGTACGTATGAATACAAGTTTGCGTATGATAGCTGGGCAGGACAAGAGAACCTAGTTCCTGGATCAGCTTGCACGGTTACGAATTTTGGTTTCACCAACCGCTCATTGGTTGTTACGGGCGACACAATTCTCCCTGTAAACTGCTGGGCTTCTTGCGGAGAGTGCGTTGAGTACTACGATGTAACATTCAATGTGGATATGTCGCAAGTAACCGGCTTCAACGTTCCTGAAGTGAACGGTGACTTCAATGCATGGTGCGGTGGTTGCTTCCAACTGACCGACCCGGATGGAAATGGTATCTACAGCGGAACTGCAACTATCCAGTCAGGTACTCATGAATTCAAATTTGCACACGATGCTTGGAGCGGACAAGAGAACCTAACCGCAGGTTCACCTTGCACCGTGACCAACTTTGGCTTTACCAACCGTTCGATTAACGTGCAATCTGATATTGTTCTTCCGGCTGTATGTTGGGGACAGTGCTCTAACTGCGGTTATGCGGTTAACAATGACTCTCCTTACAGCGCAGTGAATGTTCAGTACAGTAACAATGCAGCTTATCCAAACTGTTATGCTATCAATGGAACAACAGCAAACGCTACAGACTCACCACAATCTGCCGCCTTCAGCGGTAAGGATACTTGGTACAAGTTCACAGCGCAAAGCACAGGTGTGAGCATTACGCTTACAGGTTCTGGTCAGGATGATGCTATTGCATTGTATTCTAAATCAGGTTCAAGCTTTCAGTTAATGAGCGGATCAGTAGAGAACTCTTCAAGCGGATCTGGCGACTTCGAACGTTTGAATTACACAGGTTTGACACCTGGAACTGTTTACTACGTTTCGGTTGGTGCTGCTGATGCAAGTACGTCGGGTGCATTCGCAATGTGCATTCAGCATTTGATGCCTAGCACATGCGCTACAGCAATTCCTGCAGGCGGCTTGTCTTTGTGCGATGCTTACAAAGCCACATACCGTGGTGCTGCTTCACAAGGGGTAAGTTACACGTTCAACTTCAATGGCGTTGGCGGTGGTGCAACCGGTACAACTACCCTTTCAGGAACGAATGGATTGACTACCTTGTCGCACCCTACCTACGCATTGCGTTATGGCGGTATTTACAATGCAAGCATAGATGTTCGTTACAATATGATGAACAGTGCAGGTACAGCTGAACCAATTGACGTAATTGGCGCTGCAACCGGTAACTGCTCTTCAATGGCCATTCGCACTCAGCCAAACTTGGAAGTGAAATCATCTCAACGTTGTCCTTCTTCGTTGTTGCGCAGCAATTATTTGACAGGAACACCTGTTTCAGGTGATTCACGTGCATGTTCTGCTATCAACTACACATACGAGTTCACACAAGTCGTTAGTTGTGCTGACGGAACTTCGATTTCTGTAGTTCCTGCAACTTACACTACTACAGCAGCCACTCCATATCTTGGATTGGGTGTTTTGGGTACATTGCCAAATGCCGGTGCATGGAATGTGCGTATCCGTCCGAACTTTGGTTACGGAGCCGGTGTTTATGGACCTGTGCAACGCATTTTGGTGAACAACACTTCTGCTAGCGGAATGCTGAACGAGGAAGATGCAGATCTTGACTTCGTTATGCTTGGAGAAGGCCAGACCTTGGCTGTTTATCCAAACCCATCAAACGGTAGCGCAATCAATGTTCAGGCATTTGACTTGCAAGCCGAGCAAGTTTCGGTTCGCGTGATCGATGCTATGGGACGTGTAGTATACAATCAAGTGTACAGCGTTGACGGAACATTGAATACGGCAGTAGTTTTTGATCAGTCACTGTCAGCCGGAATCTACATGGTAGAAATCGCGGATAATGATGTAGTGAAGACTGAACGACTGATGATTCAGAAATAAGCTTCACTGTTTTTTGTTGAAAGGAAGAGTCCCGGCAAAGGCCGGGACTCTTTTTTTTTGAAAATAATGCGAATCAATGGAGTGATATCCGTTAGTATGAATGCCATGTTTTGATAGTGTTCTTACCACACTTCCATAATTAGATTCGTTGTAGGCGATGAGTGAATAGCTCGGAGCCTCCCTTTCGAAAATAACCTTATAACAAAAAAACAATGAAGCAATTTCTATTTGCTATGCTTACCGTGGTGGTCAGCGGGGCGTGGGCTCAAATCTATGAGCCCGAAGGAGTCAACATGCCGGGGGCATGGAATGGCTGGACCAATTTTCCAACCAACAATTTGGCACTCGCTAATCCGAATCAGGTGAGCGGCGGTCGACTTGTAAAAATTACCCAGGGTCAACCGCGATGGCAGACTATTTTCTCAGTTGCCGCTAGCAGTGGCGACTTGGTTGGCGGAGCTCACGAGTTTGTTTTTTCATCCGGACCGAGCAGTAGTCCTTGGAGTAATACCTGGAAGAATGCCAATTTTTCCATGAATACACTTACCGATCTCACCTTTAATTCCGGGGCGAACAATTGGGTTACCATTTCTAATGGTAAATGGTATACTATGAACTGGATTGATGCAGGGTATGCAAACACACAGGCTATTTTTATGGAAACCAGCGCTCAGCCTGTCACGTTTGCTTCTGCAGTACAATCACCAACCAATGGAAATGTGGAAAGCACCAACGCAGTTTCGGTTACAGTTACCGCCAGTGCACAGCCCAGTGCCGAAGAATTGGTTTATGTGCGCTACTCAACGGATGCGTTTGTTACATCTACGTTGGCACCTGTTACATTCACAGGAACAACCGGAACAGCAACCATTCCTGCTCAAGCAGCAGCCACCACGGTGCAGTATTATGCTTTCTCAACCACGGTAAGCAGTCCGGCCGCAGCGGATATTGATAAAGTTACTATCCGCACATTAACCAACAGTGGAGCGAATTTCTACTATACAGTGAACTCTCCATTGCCACCGGTAAACATCACGTTTCAGGTGGATATGAACCAAGTGACTGTCGACCCATCCGGAGTTTTCATTGCTGGGTCATTCAATGGATTTTCAAACCAAGCGATGACCAGTGCAGGTGGCGGAATTTATGCATACACGGCATCCTTGGCGCAAGGCGCTTCGGTTCAGTATAAATTTAAAAACGGCACGGGCGGTTTTGAAGGAAGCATAGGTGCTCCTTGTGGTGATGGAAACAACCGCACCTATTTGGTCGGCTCTTCAGATGCTACGACCGATTTAGTTTGCTTCAATTCATGTTCGGCATGTCCTTCAACGTACGACATTACCTTTCGAGTAAACATGAGCGCTGAAACAGTCGGCGGAAGCGTTTACATCAATGGGAATTTTCCGCCGGCTAACTGGACAACTCCGCAAGTGATGACAAATGAGGGTGGTGGCATTTATTCATACACCGCCACATTGGGTGCAGGAAACAACTACGAGTATAAGTTCATCAATGGTGGTTGGTACGAAGGCAATTTGTCTGCGCCGTGTGGCAATGGAAGCAACCGAACGATCACAGTTCCTGCGGCAAATACAACGTTGCCTGTTCAGTGCTTTGGTTATTGCGGCAACTGCACAACCAATTCGGTAACATTCCGCGTCGACATGAGTCAGCAGGTGGTTGATCCTTCCGGTGTGTTCATCGCCGGATCTTTCAATGGATTTAGTAACAGTGCCATGACCAGTGCAGGTGGCGGCATGTATACCTATACAACCAACTTGCAGCAGGGAACGAGTGTAGATTACAAATTCAAGAACGGCACTACCGGTTGGGAAGGAAGTATCAACGCACCTTGTGGTAATGGATCGAATCGTGTGTTGAATGTTTCGAACGCAAGCTCTCAACTGGTGGCCATCACATGCTTTAATAGCTGCGGTGCTTGTCCGGACTTTCAGGATATCACCTTTGCGGTGAATATGGCGAACGTGCTGGTTTCATCGAATGGCGTTCACCTGGCCGGAGGTTTTGGTGCGTATGGTTACGCAAACTGGAGTCCTTCCGGAATTGTAATGACTGATCCAGATGGCAATGGAGTCTATACAGCGGTGTTGACGCTTCCGGTCGGGCAGACATTTGAATATAAGTTTATCAATGGCAACGATTGGCCTGGAGCCGAGGGTGTACCTGCCGAGTGCAATACATTCAGCAATCGCACTTATACCGTGCCGACCTATGACGCAATTGCCGGAGGGGGCGCTGTTTGTTTCGGGGCGTGTTCGGCTTGTGTGGCTGCTGTGAACAATGACTCGCCGTATTCAGCAACGAATGTGTTGTTCAGCTCAAATAACTCCTATCCGAATTGTTATACTATCAGTGGTTCTGCGGCTTCGGCCGGCGACTCACCGCAATCGGCAGAATACAACGGTAATGACGTGTGGTATCGATTCACGGCTCAAAGCAGTGGCGTGAGTATTACGGTGAGCAGTGCGTCACAAGATGATGCGTTAGCGCTTTACACCAAGTCCGGTCAGGCATTTAATCTCGTTGCAGGTTCTTCAGAAAATGCATCGAGCGGGAACGGAGATTTCGAGCGATTGAATTTCTCGGGACTCACTGCCGGGCAGGTTTATTACGTTTCGGTAGGTTCGGCATCTTCCGCATCGAGTGGAGCATTTTCACTGTGCATCCAGCATCTTATGCCTAGCACATGTGCAAGTGCGATACCTGCGGGTGGATTTAACCTCTGCGACTCTTACAAGGCAGTGTATCGCGGCGCACCATCACAAGGAGTGAGTTACACGTTCAACTTTACACCAACCGGAGCAACCGGCGGAAGTGCAACAACTCTTTCGGGCACCAATGGTTTGATTGCGTTGTCGAATTCAACACTTTCGTTGCGCTATGGAGGCACGTATGCGGCGTCTGTGGATGTTCTATACAACTTATTGAACAGTGCGGGTACAACAGAGCCGGTTGGTGTTGTGGGTTCTGCAAGTGGTAACTGCGCAAGTGTTATCATGCGAATGCAGCCTAATACAGAGGTTCGTTTTGCACAGCGTTGCAATGCGTCTTTGCTGCGCAGCAACTGGTTGGTGGGCAATGCGGTTTCGGGCGATCCGAAGCCTTGTGGCGTGCAGAACTACAGCTATGAGTTTACTCAAGTAGTAAGTTGCGTTGATGGCACATCGGTATCTGTATTACCGAGCACTTACACCACAGTGGCCAACACGCCGTACTTGCAGTTGGGTGTTCTACCAAACTTGGGTAATGTGGGTGCATGGAATGTGCGCATTCGTCCGAACTTCGCATACGGCCCCGGTATTTACGGTCCCATGTATCGCATACAAGTAGCAGGCACTTCTGCCTCAGGCGAATTGTTGTATGAAGTGGTGGATGCAGAGACAGAGTTGGAAGAATCATTGAATTCAATTTCGCTGTATCCTAATCCTGCTAACGGCGAATTTGTGAATGTATCGCTCAACGACCTCGAAAAGGGTCAGCTTATGATTCGCTTGCTCGATGCAACAGGCCGTTGTGTGGCGACACGCAATTACGCAGTTGAATCATCCTTGCAAACAACACTCACGTTCGATACTAAGTTGAGCGCTGGTGTTTATGTGATGGAAATGATCAACGCAGGCAAGGTTCAAACCCAGCGTTTGATAGTTCAGTAAAATTGAGCGAATGATTGAATTAAAAAGCCTCGCATGTGCGGGGCTTTTTGTTTTCATACGTGTTTATTTTTTAATGAATGTCGATTCGGCTTTTTCCAATTCCGTATGGACACTTATATGGTATTGACCTACAGCCAAAAACCCAATTTCGAGAGCGAATGTGTTGTCACCACCCGACAAAACATATTCTTGATGGAGGCATATTTTTCCGTTGGAATCGGTAATGAAGCAGTTTGCCTTACCGCTGCTCATTGCGTTGAACTGAACAACAATTTTTTCCGAGGCAGGGTTAGGGAAGCATGTGAGCACGTTATTCAATGTGCGTTCTTCTACGTTATTCACGATGCTTTCGCAAAGGCAAGAAGAGTTGATAACGTCGTTCAAGGTTTCTGCATTACCGTCATCGCAAGGGCTTCCTTCATAAAGGCATGAATTATCTTCTACGTTCGCTTCCAACGAAAAATTGCAGGCGTCTACGTCGGTACAACCCATAACAGCCGTAACTCCAATGCACTCGCAGCTCAGGTTAACTGAATCGTTGATGGTGTTCGCATCACCATCGTCGCAAGTGTTGGCTATGAAGAGACATGAGCCATCGTCAATGGATGCCGCGCTATTGAAGTTGCAGGCGCTTGCATCGGTGCAGCCGGAAACCGGTTCAAACGTTATAAGTGCAACAAATTCTTGATAAAACTGATTGGCGATGTTGGCATCATGTATAACAAGGGTGTTTTCGTCGTTACGCGTATTTGCGTTGGTGCTCCAGTTGTGCGAGCCAACCCAAAGAAGCGGATCGGATGACAATGCGTTGTGATCGACAATAAGGTGTTTGTGGTGCATGATAATCGAAGTATCGGGATTCACGAAAAGATCTGTTCCCATCTGAGTCGAGAGGAGATTGAATTGACTCGTAGACGTTGGGCTGTCAATAATTCCTTGAACGGTGATACCTGCGGCATGTTTATCCACCAAGGTTTGTGCGACATCATTGCGTGTAATCAGCATAGTAGCGAAGTATGCGCTTGAGTCAGCGGTATTAATAGTTTCAATAAGTTTACTATTTACGTTATCACTGGGGCTGAAATAGGATTCAACGCGTTTGTTGCCAATCACGAATTCATGTGGTGTGTTATCTTGTTTGAACGAGCCAAAACGACTTTGGGTGGTATCGGGGAGTGGTCCATTAGAGCCCCACATCTCGTCGAATTCCATGGTATAGGCTCGAGCGAGGCTTTGGTCTTGAATGATAATTACAGCATTGTTGTCGGTATACAATTGTCGTTCAGTCCAATTGGTGCCACCTGTCCAAACAATTGGTTTCAATGCATCGGGATGGTTGGCGTCTACAACAACAAACTTATTGTGCATGATATTATAAACTTCCCCTACAGGGCTGTAGATGTGATTTACTTGCGCGCTTAATTCACTTATGGCCGTGTTCGTGGCGGCCAGAGTGCCATCAGAGATGAAACGCACTTGAACACCGCGCTCAGCTGCAGCGTTAATCGCTTGGCTAATGTTGCTAACGCCATCGTTGATGAAATCATAGATGGTTAGGTCCAATGTAAGTTCAGCGCGGTTGATATAGGCGATGAGAGTATCATCTATTGTTTCAAATAGTTGAACTGCATTTTGAGTTGTAGCTACTGAATTATCAACGGTTGTATTGAAATATGCAACCATGTCACCACTGGAGTTGGAGATTGTACAAAAGGCACGGACAGGGGTATATACGGTATCTCCGTTGGCAATGGAATAGCCTTGGCAGTAATAGATTTGTCCTGCTTCTAAGTCGACAATTGGATAAGAATGTTCTGTAACAGGATTAGAGTCGAATTCATTGCCCAACTCGAGAGCAGGGCTTAATCCAAATAACACGCCGGTGCTACCGGGAATGTTGGTGGTCCAATTCACATTGAACCCATTGTAGTTCATATTGGATTGTGTTAACGACGAGGTAATTGCGATGCCGGGACCGGAAATCAAATCATCCAAATCTCTCGGGAGCACTTGATAGTTGGCATTGTATTGCGACAGAATACCAATCATGTCAATTGCACTGCCTGGAATATTTTGCCCAACGAGTGGTGAGTTATTCCGAATATAAATATTCAATGTTTCACCATTAGCTGTAAACTGATAGGTTGTATTGCCTGCGAAAACGGCACCTGCATTGGTGAAGACAACATCATTCACCCGAATCAATTCACCTTCATCATTTTCGCCCATCTGTGCGGGCGTTAGTTCAAGAGGTATTGGAAGTGGGTTGCCCGAATTGATGATGGTGATAGAGGTGAGATCGGTAATTTCAAGTAATCCGTTGAAATCATCGAGCACTCCTGTTACTTCTACACTATCTCCACGATTGATGCTTGGCGCATTGGTGGGGTCGTAAATCGCTAGTCCTGCTGTGTTGTCTTGGAAATAGCGAATGAATCCGAGTTCAGCTCCATTGGTGACCAATCCGCGGGCGGTAACGGTTGAGCCAACGGGTTGTTGTCGGGCTGTTGCTATATCAGATTGAGCAAATGTGACAACACAAATTGCAAGACAAGCTATTACTGTAATTACTTTCTTCATGATGCGAAAATCAAATAGTAAAAACAAATTGTGATTAGCCCAGTGTTAACATTAGCGCGCGATGATTT
>JAIYBR010000261.1 GCA_027488435.1 Flavobacteriales bacterium | reverse complement strand
TTGAAAATATCAATTCGCTCGGCGCTGCTTATCAGTGGGGCTATTCCCCCAATTGGAAGAATGATGTCAATACGGCGCATAACTGGCAAACTTCAGGTGGCAAAACCCGATTGGATGTCATGGGTTTTACGATGCATCACACCTTATCGCCATTGGCTTCTGATGAAGTTCTCAAAAAGGAAATTCAAGCTCACAAGTTTTATCAGTTGCAAAATTTCGGTTATTACTCCAACGGCTACTGGCCGGCAGAAGCTTCGTTCTCAGAGAGAATCATTCAAGTTTTGAAGGATGAGGGATTTTCGTGGACCGTTGTTGCGAACTCTCATTTAGCGCGTACACTCTCGGATTATCCATTGGTGTTTGGAACGAATGGATGTAACATCGATCCGCCAAATAAAGCCGATAAAGTTGAGACCAATGGAACCCATTGGTACGGCGGTCAAATTGACGGACGCGGCGGGCAGTTCGCTGCGCCGTATTGTTTTATGCCGCACAAGGCCAAGTATGTTGACCCTGAATCGGGAACTGAGCATAGAATTACAGTAGTTCCTATGGCTGATTTGGAAAGTTATCGCGATGGCTTTTCACCGCAGGGGATTGGAGACATTCAGAGTAACATCGCTCCTTATGCGAGCCCTGTCAGACCGCCATTGGTTCTATTCGCGCATGATGGTGACAACGCTTGGGGAGGTGGTTCCAGCTACTACAATGAGGCCATTCCAGGATTTGCAAACCAAGCGGTTCCTGCCGATTTTGTGCCTACGACCATTGAGCAGTACCTGGCCGATTTTCCGGTTCCGGAATCGGACGTTGTGAAAGTTGAAGACGGTAGTTGGGTAAATGCTGCCAATGATTGGGGCTCTCCACAATTTATCAATTGGTTTTGGCCCTTGCGACAGGCCAACGACAACAGTAAATTCAATCCAAACGGATGGACCGAAGATGTGCGCAATACGGCCGTGTTGTATGCTGCGGATAATTTCTGCAAAATGGCTGAACAGCTATCGGGTGGAGTTGATATTTCCGATGTTGTAAACCCGAACAGCGGAGCATCACCTGCTGAAAAGGCGTGGCATTTTCTATTGCCCGGATATGATAGCGGAAACGCCTATTACGGTTTGGCATTGGATCTCGAAATAAAAGCCACGCTCGCTGCCAATAGGGCAATTGGATTTGCCAACCAAGTAATTGCGGCGAACCCTGGTGTTGACAATACCAAGCCATCGGTTTTAGTGCCACAGCGTTATCCATACAATCCCGGAGAAATCGGATTCGGTCCCAATTATGGCTACCAGCAACGATTAAACAGCGCCGATTTTTCGGTTTGGACATTGGCCTTTGATGTAACGGGAATTGAATCGGCCGTGCTGAAATACCGTATTGATGCCGATGGGCAAAATCCACTGTCTACGAATCAAAATGAGATCTATTCAGGAGGAGTTGAAGTTGGCGAATGGATCGATATAGAGATGAATATGGTGCCTATGCCATTGGATAATATAACGAATAATCCGGAGGTAAGCTTTTTCATGTTGCCCGATCATATTTCGAATTTGTACTATGCAGACATCAACGGAATTTCGAATAAGCTGCTTGACTACTACATCGAAGTTACAGACAATAACGGCAATGTCGAAAAAACGAAAATTCAACATGTTTGGGTAGGGGAGAATTTAAACATCAGTCCAACAGTCACCATAGCACCGGCATTTAATTATTCAGCTTCTCCAATCGATGTTACGATTGCTGCAACCGACTCGAATGATGCAGCTCCCGTCATTTATTATACAACGGATGGAACAGAGCCGACGGAACTTTCAGCAACGGCAGTAGGTTCCATAATGCTGAATGTTACACAAACAACCACCATTAAGGCATTCGCTAAAGATTTTGAAAATAACCAGTCTGAAACAGTCAGTAAAACCTACTTCATAGGTGATGTGCCTTCCATCACTCTTTATTTCAAGCCGCCGGCATCCTGGGGAAATACCGTTCCTAAAATTTATTATTGGAATATTCAGCCAACCGGAATAGACAATGCTGTTACATGGCCCGGTGTTTCGATGAATACTGCCTGTAATGGATGGTACAGCTATACAATTGCAGGCGCGGCGAGTGCAAGTGTCATTTTCAATAATGGTTCCGGAGGAGTAGGCACGAATCAAACAATTGATTTATTTGCTGAGTCAGACGCTTACTACGTTTGGGGTAGCGGATGGGTGGAGACGCCAACCGATTTGGAGAATCCGTGTCTGACCGTTTCGCCGCCCGGGGGATCTTTTGTATCAGGTTCGAATGTGGAGGTTTCACTCGCGGCTACCTCAACAGAAGTCGGAGATGTCACCATTTACTATACGCTCGACGGCAGCACTCCCTCAGTCTCCAGTGCGTCATTTGATCAGCAGGGTGTCATAAACATTAGCACAAACACAACTCTCAAAACGTTTGCTGCTAGCAATCTTGGGGCAAGCAGCAGCATACAAACACATGATTACACCTTTTCGGATGCAGGGATTACGGTTTACTTTTATCCGAACCCCGGCTTACCGGCTTGGAGCGGTGTAACCCCTCGAGTATATTATTGGAATGTGGTTGGTGGCAACATTGCTCCCACTTCCTGGCCGGGCGTGTTAATGGTTCCTCATGCGGATGGTTGGTATAAATACACCTTTCCGGGCGTGACCTCATTGAACGTGATTTTTAATAACGGAAGTGGTGGAGTGGGGACCAACCAAACACAGGATATTACCAATGTAACATCTGATATTTGGTATACCTGGGAGGGAGGTCTAACAGCTATTGAAAACAGTGTGGCACCATCCATAACTCTTGCGCCCAACCCAACTTCAGGTTTGGTGGAGGTGCGAGGAATCAAGCTTGTTAAGAAGGTTGCGATTTATAACTCATTGGGTACTTTAGTGAAACAAGTTTCACTCGATAGCAATTCCATTTCATTAGAAGAATTGCCATCCGGTATGTATTATCTAAAGTTACTCGATGAAGACGGGCATATTCATTTCGAGCAGGTGGTGAAGCGATAATTAATTACGGAGAATCCGACTCATCCATTCTTGTAGAAATATGATGATCTGCCTTCATTCTATCTGCTCATGTTCCCGAATCTTCATAGGCGAAATAAGCTGCACCGAACGAAGTTTTTCCTTTTGGAACTTGCACGTACCTCTTATTTTTGCGAAAGTGCGCATTAATGAATATGATGCACTTACACTAACAACGTTCGCTAAATGATAGCAACACAAAAGATTGAGGTTCTCAAAACCTCACAAAGCCGATTGAAGGAAGTCAACTGGGAAGATCTCGGTTTTGGCAAAATCTTCAGCGACCATATGGTCGTTATAGAATACCGTGACGGCCAATGGGGCAATGCCCAAATTCGGCCGTATGGTCCCATGCAGTTTAGCCCTGCTATCAGTTCGCTCCATTATGGTCAGGCCATCTTCGAGGGATTGAAAGCATTCAAGAGCGCCAACGATGAGGTCTTCATTTTCCGTCCGGAAAAAAACGCC
>JAIYBR010000002.1 GCA_027488435.1 Flavobacteriales bacterium | reverse complement strand
GATTACATTGACATAGTCCATGAGAATCCAAGTAGCATTTCGGGCACCTTCACGATGAGCAGGCTCATCTTGAAGAATTCGATACGTTTCCTTTTCAACCGAATCGGCAATTGCCTGCACTTGCGTGTTACTCGTACCATGACAAACAACAAAGAAGTCGGAAAGTGCATTTGGAATTTGGCGAAGGTCCATGACGACGATGTCGTGCCCCTTCACTTCTTCCATTCCATAAACGACCGCGTCCACCAATTGCTCAGCGCCGGCCTTTACTATCTTCGATTTTGTTGTTTTTTTTACAGCCACTTGAGGGGCAAAAGTATATGCGCACTCGTTCCGAAAGGCGACAGAGGTCATTTTATTTCATTTTTTTACGAACCTCCTGATTAGCGAATTTCGCCAAGTATGAATTTCGAGCACATTACACCCATCCGTTTGGACGAAGTAGACTCCACCAATGCCGAGGCTATGCGCTTGCTCAAGCGAGGAAAACCGGCCGAGGGCTCATGCATTGTTGCGGCTTTTCAGACCGAAGGAAGAGGACAGCGCGCAAATAGTTGGGACAGCGCGCCAGCTGCGAATCTATTGTCGAGTTTTATTCTGTATCCGAGGCCCTTTATGGCAGAGCGACCATTCATACTCAGTAAAACCATTGCGCTGGCGGTGCACAAAACACTGGCAGCGTTCACAACGGGCCATGTTCAGATTAAATGGCCCAACGATATTCTCATAGACAGTAAGAAATCAGCCGGCATTCTGATCGAAAATCAATGGACAGGATCGAATTGGCACGCGGCCATTGCCGGAATCGGCATTAATGTGAACCAAACGGAATTTGCAGTTGAAAAAGCTACTTCCCTGGCAAGGCAGAACGGGAAAATTGTGTTGGTCGACGGAGTACTAAAGAAATTACAGCTTCAGCTTTCGATTGAATATGCCCGATTGTGCAGCGAACAAATAGCTTCTATAAACGAAGACTATCACCACCAGCTCTTTGGGAAAGAAGATTATCAACTCTATCAAACGTTGAGTGGGCAATTGAAGGCGAAGGTAGTTCGGGTAGCAGACGACGGCCGATTAGAGCTCATTTCCGAAAAAAGCGAACTTCACAGCTACGACCTCAACGAGGTTCGACTCATTTACTGATTCTAATCAGCACGATGAGTGATAAAAATAACCGCTACTTATTTCACGCTTCACTCCAAATGACGTTACTTGCTTGCCGTTAGTCGGCCTTCATTCAGGGTCTGCCTAGATTACCACTGTAAAATCAGTATGAATAGAATCATCAAAAAAGCCGCCGTGATAGGAAGCGGAGTCATGGGCTCGCGCATCGCATGTCATTTCGCGAACATCGGTGTTAAAGCCATCTTACTCGACATTGTTCCGAGTGCACTGAACGATAAAGAGACACAGCAGGGATTAAACCTTTCCGATAAAAAGGTGCGCAACCGTATTGTGCACGACGCCTTGCAAACAGCCATCAGCAGCAACCCCTCCCCGATTTATCGCAAAGCCTTCGCCGACCGCATTCGAATCGGCAACCTCGAGGATGATTTGGAGTTATTGAAAGACTGCGACTGGATAATCGAAGCGGTTACCGAGCGCATCGACATCAAACAACAGGTCTATGAAAAAATAGAAGCTCACCGCAAGCCGGGCAGTTTGATTACAACGAACACATCCGGCATACCGATTACAGCACTTGCAGAAGGTCGAAGCGATGATTTCAAAAAACACTTTTGCGGAACACACTTTTTCAATCCGCCTCGCTATTTGCAACTGCTTGAGATTATTCCTTCACCCAATACTTCCCCTGAAGTAATTCAATTCTTCTCTTCCTACGGTGAAAAGTACTTAGGCAAAGTAGTCGTTCCCTGCAACGACACTCCCGCTTTCATTGCGAACCGAATTGGCGTATACAGCATTCAAGCTCTTTTTCACTTGATCAGCGAATTAGGACTTTCGGTGGAAGATGTCGACAAACTAACCGGTCCGGTGTTGGGCCGCCCAAAGAGTGCAACGTTTCGTACGTGCGATGTAGTCGGCCTCGACACGCTTGTGCATGTGGCGCGAGGTGTTCACGAACATTGCCCCAACGACGAAGCTCGCAACGTGTTTGCCATTCCATCGTTCATCCAGCACATGGTCGATCAGAAATGGTTGGGCGATAAAACCAAGCAAGGTTTTTACAAGAAGATCAAGAATGAGAAAGGTGAATCTGTCATTCTTTCACTCAACCTTCAAACCCTGGAATACGGCGAACAGAAGAAAAGTAAGTTCACTACGCTCGAAGCTACAAAAGCCATTGACAGTTTGACGCAGCGTATGCCGATGCTCTACAACGGCAGCGACAAAGCAGGTGAGTTTTATAAGAAAGCATTTTCCGGACTATTTGCCTATGTCAGCAATCGCATTCCTGAAATAAGTTCATCCATACACAGCATTGATGCTGCGATGCGCGCAGGCTTCGGTTGGCAGCTCGGCCCCTTCGAAGTATGGGACAGCATTGGTCTCGCTAAAGGTGTGGATGATGCTCGAAAGCATGGACACACCGTTGCAACTTGGATGGATGAAATGCTTGCCAATGGATTCACTTCGTTCTATCGAATGAATGAAGGGATAGAAGAGTGTTATAATCCTATTTCAAAAAAATACGAACCCCTGCCCGGTTCTAACCACATCAGTGCTCCGTCGAAGTTGCCCGCATCCTCGCAACTGTGGACTAACGGCGCGTGCAGCGTGCGTCATTTAGGTGACGGCATTCTCTGCTGTTCGTGGAACACCAAGATGAACACCATTGGCGGTGAAGTACTGGAAGGTTTGAACAAAGCCATCGATATAGCCGAACGCGATTATCGCGGATTAGTAATTTACAACGAAGGCGAAAACTTCTCGGCCGGTGCCAATGTGGGTATGATTTTCATGTTTGCTGCCGAACAGGAATACGAGGAGCTCGATATAGCAGTGCGTTACTTCCAGAAAACAATGATGCGCATGCGCTACTCAAGCATACCCGTGGTGGGGGCGCCTCATAACCTTACACTCGGCGGAGGATGCGAATTGAATTTGCACGTAGACAAAGTTGTTGCACATGCTGAACTCTACATGGGCTTGGTTGAATTCGGTGTCGGTGTCATCCCCGGTGGCGGTGGCACCAAAGAGTTTGCCTTGCGCACCAGCGATAGCTTCCGCGAAGGCGACATCCGCATAAACACTTTCCGCGATCGCTTCCTCACCGTTGGTCAGGCAAAGGTGTCTACTTCAGCCTATGAAGCGTTCGATCACGGATATCTGCGTCCTGGTATAGATGAAGTCGTCGTAAGTCGTCGATTACAACTGAGCTGTGCCAAAGAAGCTTGCTTACAACTTGCCGATGCAGGTTACACACAACCGCTGCCGCGCAAAGACATTACCGTTCTCGGATCACAAGCACTGGGAATCGTTTATGCAGGTACCAATAGCATGTACAGCGGACATTACATCAGCGAGCACGATAAGCACATCTCCGAAAAACTTGGATACGTATTGGCGGGTGGCGATTTAAGCAGCCCAACCCAAGTGAGTGAACAGTATTTACTCGACCTCGAACGCAAAGCATTTCTCGAACTATGTGCGCAACGAAAAACATTGGAGCGCATGCAATCGCTGGTAACCAAAGGAAAAATCTTACGCAACTGATTACACGATGAACGCATATATCATTTCCGGATACCGAACCGCCATAGGCAAAGCACCACGCGGCCTATTCAAAAACTACCGCCCTGATGATTTGGGAGCCGCCGTCATAAAGCGCATCATGGAAGATGTGCCGCAACTCGATCGCGCGCTCATCGACGATGTTATCGTGGGCAACGCAACACCCGAGGCAGAGCAAGGACTCAACATCGGTCGAATGATTTCATTGATGGGACTTGATACTGAGAAAGTGCCTGGCATGACCGTCAATCGATACTGCTCCAGCGGATTGGAAACGATTGCTATTGCTGCTGCGAAAATTCACAGCGGCATGGCCGATTGCATCATCGCAGGCGGTGTGGAAACCATGTCGCCCATTCCGTTCGGCGGTTGGCGAATTGTACCCAATGCGAAAGTTGCCAAAGAACATCCCGATTGGTATTGGGGCATGGGACTTACTGCTGAAGCTGTTGCCAACGATTATAAGATTTCACGAGCAGCGCAAGATGAGTTTGCATTCTACTCACACCAGAAAGCAGTTGCTGCGATAGAAAGCGGCAAGTGGAAAAACGAAATCGTACCGATTGAAGTAACCGATATTTTTCTCGACGAAAAAGAAAAACGCACCGAACGCAAGTACATCGTGGATACCGACGAAGGAGCGCGCAAAGACACATCGGTGGAAGCGCTGGCCAAACTAAAGCCCGTGTTCGATGCAATGGGATCGGTAACTGCGGGCAACTCCTCTCAAACATCGGATGGTGCCGCATTCGTGATGATTGTAAGCGAGTCGATGCTCAAGCGGTTGAACGCACAGCCCATCGCTCGACTTATGAGTTACCACGTCGCAGCGCTCGAGCCGCGTATCATGGGTGTAGGGCCTGTGTATGCGATACCCGGCGCATTGCAACGCGCCGCATTAAAGCAAAACGACATCGACTTAATAGAGCTCAACGAAGCGTTCGCATCACAATCGCTTGCCGTTATCGACACCATTGGACTGGATGCTTCACGCGTGAATGTAAACGGAGGTGCCATTGCACTCGGCCACCCGCTCGGTTGCACCGGAGCAAAACTCACCGTACAACTATTGAATGAAATGCGTCGCAGAAAAAACAAATACGGCATGGTGACCATGTGTGTGGGAACCGGACAGGGTGCGGCAGGAATTTTTGAACTACTGAACTGAAACAAAATTTGAATATGTCAAACAGCACATCCAATACGCTCACCGGTGGTGAGTTCCTTATCAAAGACATCGACTGCAACCAAGTATTCATTCCGGAAGAATTTGGGGAAGAGCAGCTCATGATGAAACAAACGTGCATCGATTTCGTGAATCGTGAAATTGTGCCGCATCTCGACGCCATCGATCATCAGCAGGAAGGGTTGATGGAGAGCATTCTTGACAAAGCAGGCGAACTGGGCTTGCTGGGAATTTCAGTCCCCGAAGAATTGGGAGGATTGGGCATGGACTTCAAAACATCGATGCTCACTACCGAGATGCTCGGCGCAGGACATTCGTTCAGCGTGGCCTATGGCGCACACACAGGTATTGGCACCTTACCCATCCTTTACTATGGTAATGAAGAGCAGAAAAATCGCTTCATTCCAAAGCTGGCAACCGGCGAATGGAAAGGCTGTTATTGCCTAACAGAGCCCGGCAGCGGTTCGGATGCCAACAGCGGCAAAACAAAAGCCGTGTTGAGTGAAGATGGCAAACACTACATCATCAACGGACAGAAGATGTGGATTACCAACGGAGGCTTTGCGCATGTGCTCACCGTATTTGCCAAAATCGATAACGATGAAAATTTATCTGCGTTCATTTTGACGCGCGATATGGAAGGTATCACCTTCAACGCAGAAGAAAAGAAGATGGGGATTAAAGGATCATCCACGCGACAAATTTTCTTCAACAACGTGAAGGTTCCTTTTGAGAATCTACTCAGTGAGCGCGGGAACGGATTCAAGATAGCAGTGAACATTCTGAACATCGGACGAATCAAGTTGGGAGGTGGCGTGTTGGGTGGAGCCAAGGAAACCATCACAGATGCGATTCACTACGCCAACGAGCGTCAGCAGTTTGGAAGACCCATCATGAAATACGGTGCAATTCGTCACAAACTGGGCGACATGGCTATCCGGATTTTCGCTACAGAAAGTGCCTTGTACCGAGCCACCCAAAACATCGATGATGAGATATCAGCGCTGCAACAATCCGGAATGGATAAAGGCAAAGCAGTATTGAAAGGCATCGCTTCATTCGCACCGGAGTGCGCGATTCTAAAAGTACTCGGATCGGAAGTTCTCGACTTCGTGGTAGATGAAGCAGTTCAAATTCATGGCGGCATGGGTTACAGTGCAGAAACACGCGTAGAGCGTGCCTACCGCGATGCGCGCATCAATCGAATCTTTGAAGGAACAAACGAAATCAATCGCTTGCTCATCGTCGACATGATTTTGAAGAAAGCCATGAAAGGGGAACTCGACCTGATGACACCAGCCATGAACGTAGCCAACGAACTGATGGCCATTCCCGACTTTGGCGAAGCACCCACAAACACATTTGAGCAGTGTCACAAATACGTGAGTCAGTTCAAAAAAGCAGTTTTGTTGGTGGCCGGAGCGGCCGTTCAAAAGCTCATGATGCAACTCGAGAAAGAACAAGAGGTACTCATGCAAGTAGCCGACATGATCATTGCGACATACACTGCAGAGTCGATGTTGCTGCGCATTGAAAAGCTGAACAAAAAAGGCGTGAACACAGAATTGCATGAAGAAATGCTCAAGGTGTATTGCTACGATTCAGCTGAAACCATTTCAGCTGCCGGCAAGGAAGCACTTCTCGCCTTCGGCACAGGAGATGAACTACGCATGATGCTGATGGGTCTGCGTCGCTTCACGAAAACTGAGCCATTCAACGTGAAAGAATCACGCAGAAAGGTGGCCGCGAAAGTGATTGAAGAGAATCGGTATGGGCTCTAAACGCAATTAGAAATCTTACTTTTTTTCAAGACCTAAACTCATTCTCCATTATGCTCAGCATGTGATTCTCGAGCTCATCCAAGTCTTGTGTGGCGTAATAAATACGCTCTGTTTTAATTCCATGATACACATGGATGATGAAATTGCGAAAGGAACGCGGAATGTGCCACGGGTAATCATACTTGCTAAGCAGATCATCATCGATGTGACGAATGGCCTCACCAATAATAAGAAACTGGTATTGCACTGCACTTTGAACCATTACATCCCGGCTGAAGGTCTTTTCATTCATTCCGGAAACAAACTCCCTTATCAGACGGATTGCCTCCAGAATATGCTCGACACGTTCCTTCGGTAT
>JAIYBR010000245.1 GCA_027488435.1 Flavobacteriales bacterium | reverse complement strand
TTGTTTGGTTTTTAGTCTACTAGATTAAAAATGACCCCGTGCTATTGATTCAACTTGTATAAGATTGCCATTGCTACGCGCTCCCCATCCATTGCAGCACTAACGATTCCTCCGGCGTAGCCGGCTCCCTCTGCACACGGATACAAGTTTTCCAATTCAACATGACACAGGAGTTCAGAGTCACGAGGTATACGAACCGGCGAAGAGGTGCGGGTTTCAGGTGCCACAAGCATGGCAGCATCCGAAACATATCCGCGGATTTTCCTACCGAATGCCTCGAATCCTCCGCGCAACCGCGAAGAAACCCACTCAGGTAAGAGCGTGTTTATATCGGCGGAACTCACTCCAGGTTGGTAGCTGGTTTCCATTAATGATGAAGACTTTCTTCGCTCCAGAAAATCAACTAGGCGCTGTGCGGGTGCGCTCTGAGTTGAGCCTCCTTCCTGCCAACACGCATGCTCAATGGCTCGCTGGTAATGCATTCCTGCAAGAGCACCATGTTGACGAAACCCATCCATCACCGACCAGTCAACCGGCACAACAATTCCGCTGTTGGCATATGGATTATTCCGTTTACTAGGCGACCAGCCGTTGGTTACTATCTCCTGCTGCTCAGTGGCGCAAGGAGCAATGATACCGCCCGGGCACATGCAAAAAGAATAAACGCCCACGCCACCCACTTGCTCAACCAAACTGTAACTAGCAGCCGGCAAAGGCTCGGGCCTGGTGGAACAATGATACTGAGCCGCATCGACCAATGACTGCGGATGTTCGGCACGAACCCCGACTGCGAAAGGTTTAAATTCGATTAGAATCTTCCTATCATTCAATAATTGAAAAATATCGCGAGCACTATGCCCCGTCGCTAGAATGTAACTATCTGCTGAAATAAGTCTGCCGTCTGAAAGAGCAATGGATTGAATACTGCGGCCATCGTGATGAATGTCGGTCATACGAGTATGAAAATGGACCTCACCACCCATTTCCAAGATTCTCCTTCGCATAGCTTCGATGATTCCGGGCAGTTTATTGGTGCCAATGTGCGGGTGTGCATCAGATAATATTTCGTCTGAAGCTCCGAATTGAACCAAGGTTTCCAAGACAGCTCGAACATCCCCCCTTTTGGTACTCCGTGTATATAATTTCCCGTCTGAATAGGTTCCGGCACCGCCTTCACCAAAGCAATAGTTCGAGTCGGGATTGACGAGATGCTCGCGGTGAATGGAAACCAGGTCGCGTCTTCGCGCTCGCACGTCAGCTCCACGCTCTATAAGTATCGGTTTCATTCCCAACTCGAGGCATTTCAGCGCAGCAAATAAGCCCGCTGGGCCAGCCCCAATAATTAATACTCGTTTGGAAATTGGATTTACCTCGCGAAACTCTCGGTAGCGAATAATGGGCGGAATCTCCTCACCCTGGAGGTAAATCACGACTTTATAATTGAATTTAATCTGTCGCCCACGGGCGTCGATTGATTTCCGCAGTACGCGAAAATCAGAAAGCACTTGATTGCGTGACAACAACCGCTCAATCGCTGGTTGAAGTCCTTTAGATACGACTTCTTGTATCGTAAGGGTAATTTCCTTTTCTATTGCCATAATACGTTGGACTATTCATCCAAAAATGGTTTAACAAACAAGAGCCCCGAAGGGCTCTTGCATTCTATTTCAAAAACTCAACTTTCGGTTTTGTACCTTCAAACCAATTAGGCAAGCCCCAAAGACCGGAACGCATCTTATTTCCCTTGGCATCTTGTGTAACGACTGCCAATTCCTTTCTGGCTTTCATGTTCGAAAGAATTACAGAAATGTATTTCCCTAAGTCGGCGCGTGATTTTCCTGGATACAACGTAGATAATTTATCTGTGATCACAGAATTAGTTGTGAACCGTGCATTTTTAGAGACAATATCTTGAATTTTCTCTGCTAGATTTGGAATGCGATTTCTTTTACCGCTCTTCTTTGATGAAGGCTTTACCGCATCCTTCTTTACTGGTTTAGCAGCAATTTTCGGCTTAGCTCCGCTCTTTTTTGCAGGCTTGGAAATCTTTTGAATTGGGGCAACTGCTATTGGTGCCTTTTCAACTTTCACGGCTTTAGCCGGTCTGCCTCGTTTTCTTGTACCTGGCTTCACCAATGCCTTTTTGGCATCGTCAGCAACTTTATTTATTGAAGAGTCAGTCTTCGGCTTAGGCCCGGGCTTTTTGGCTCCTGGCTTATTCTTGGCTCCGGGAGGACGTCCTCGCTTTCCGGTCTTCTCCTTTACTTCAACTCCAAGCATTTCATGTAAATTCGGGATCTTTGCCTTGCGACCGCGAGCCGTACCCACGCGCTGCAAAATCTGATATGCTTCGGAAAGAGCATTATACTCTTTCTGAATTGACTCCATTCTATTTCGAATTTGAGCCAGATAAATTGCTTTTGCCATCTTCACTATTTTATTTCGGCAAATGTATGCATCACAGGCAGTTCACAACTAAAAAAATGACAACATATGTCATATTCATAAGGTATCGAAACACATAATTACCACCATTTAAGGTTTTATTTTTTCTCAATATAATAGTGTGTTTCGCCGTGCTTTCCGTTTTTCAATCATTCTGCCGATGAGCCATCCACCTGGAAAATATGCTAATTTCACGGCCAAAATTCCGGTATGCCTGCATTACGAAAACCCGTTCTGAAATTCAACAAGAATCATGGTCTGAGCAACGAAGAACTGCTCCGCATCTATAAGGCCATCCTCTTGCCAAGGCTCATTGAAGAGAAGATGCTCAGTCAATTGAGATTGGGGAAAATTTCCAAATGGTTCAGCAGTTTTGGACAAGAGGCCATTTCTGTAGGAGTAGCTTTAGCCATGGATCAGGAGGAATACATTCTTCCTATGCACCGTAATCTGGGCATTTTCACAGGGCGCAATTTGCCCCTCGATCAGCTCTTTATGCAGTTTCAAGGAAAAGAAAGAGGCTTTACAAAGGGGCGTGATCGCTCCTTTCATTTCGGAACTCAAAAGCATAAAGTGGTGGGCATGATCTCACACCTGGGGCCACAGTTGGGCATTGCCGATGGAATCGCCCTGGCTAATAAACTGGGAGGTCAAGAAAAAGCCACCATTGTTTTTTGTGGTGATGGTGGAGCAAGTGAAGGTGATTTTCACGAAGCTCTAAACGTGGCGACTGTGTGGGACCTACCTGTCATTATTGCCATAGAAAATAACGCTTGGGGTCTTTCGACTCCCAGCCGCGAGCAGTTCCGTTGTGCTCAATTCATCGATAAAGCTATCGGCTACGGCATGCCGGCGGAAGATGCCATACAAGTTGATGGCAACAACATTATCGATGTATACGACGCTGTGCGCAAAGCCGCCGAAAGTATTCGTAAGCGACCACGCCCCATTTTAATGGAGTTTATGACATTTCGTTTGCGCGGTCATGAAGAAGCAAGCGGAACCAAATACTACCCGGATGGAATTATACAGGAGTGGGAGAAAAAAGACCCTGTAGACAATTATGAAGCTTGGCTCTTTGAACGCGGAGTTATCAACGAAGAATCGGAAGGACAGATACGTTCCGAGCTTAAGCAGCAGATAAACGACGCTCTCAAAATTGCATACGCAGAGCCCGATATTGAGCCGGCAACAGAGAAAGAGATGACCGATGTGTACGCCCCTTTTTCGAATACGGCCATTGCACCTGCCAATTCGGAAACGAGCGAGCGACGCTTCATTGACGCAATCGGCGACGGACTTCGGACCAGCATGAGGCGCCATGACAAACTTGTCCTCATGGGACAAGACATTGCCGACTATGGCGGTGTATTCAAAGTAACGGAAGGCTTCGTAGCCGAATTCGGCAAAGAACGCGTGCGCAACACACCCCTTTGCGAATCAGCCATTGTTGGAACCGGACTCGGACTTTCTATGAGCGGCTGGAAGGCCATGGTAGAAATGCAGTTCGCCGATTTCGTGACCTGTGGCTTCAATCAAATCGTCAACAACCTTGCGAAGCTACACTACCGCTGGCAAGAACACGCCGATGTAGTGGTGCGCATGCCCACAGGCGCAGGCATGGCAGCCGGTCCCTTTCATAGCCAAAGCAATGAAGCTTGGTTTGCACACACGCCCGGATTAAAAGTGGTGTATCCTGCATTTCCATACGACGCCAAAGGGCTGCTCTGTCAAGCATTTGAAGACCCAAACCCTGTTATATTCTTTGAGCATAAGGGACTTTATCGAAGCATTTCAGGACAAGTTCCAACCGATTTCTATACTGTTCCCTTCGGAAAAGCGCAATTGATTAGAACAGGCAGTCAATTCACTATTGTGACCTACGGCCTGGGTGTGCATTGGGCAATGGAATATTTGAATGAGCACCCGGAGCAAGAAGCCGATTTAATTGACCTTCGAACTCTATTGCCTCTAGACATGGAAACCATTTATTCGTCGGTGAAAAAAACCGGTCGCGTAATCGTGCTGCACGAAGACTCTCTGACCGGCGGAATTGGCGGCGAAATAGCGGCGAGGATTGGTGAGGATTGCTTCGAGCATTTGGATGCGCCCGTAGTTCGATGCGCCAGCTTAGACACGCCAATTCCATTCAATGCGGAATTGGAAAAGAACTTCCTTGCGAATCGCTACCTGGGCCAGTCAATCGATAAACTGCTTCGTTATTGATTCGAAGCCCTTCTTGGTAATTTCATAAAAGAGTAACACTTCATTCATTTAGGCCCAACAAACGGCAATCACTTTTGCCGGATACCTTCAAGGCCAATTGGAAGAAAAAAGTGAATACAGTCCTTTCGAAAAAGATCTCGCGCATTACACGCGGGCTCTTGGCCACCCTGCGCGCATAGCTGTGCTGATTGAAATAGCAAAGAAGGGCTTTGTTGTTCGCGGCGAGAATATCGAAGTACCCCAACTATCTCAGGCCACTGTTCTCCAGCATCTCCGCGAATTGAAACGAGCAGGCCTTTTACAAGGTCGCATTTTTGGAGCTAAGGCAGATTATAAGCTTGACCTTGACAACCTGCGTAGGTTCGATGAGAACTTCCAAATGTTTATGGACTACTTCAAAAATCCTTAATACGCTCGTAACTGAGGGTTAGCATCAGGTCGGGACGTGTATAGGATTTTTGCCTCATGAAATTTTGTTTGTTATTGGTCGCGACATTAATTGCTCTAAGCTCAAACTTAGCCGCGCCAATGACTAATCCAATCAAGCGCACTGTCGAACTCCAAGTTCTCGATTCCTCAACCGGAGAAGCCCTCACAGGTGTGCAAGTAACGATTGAGGGTTTCGAACAAGCTATCTGGACCGACGACAATGGCAAGCTAAGTATCGAAGTTTCATCCATTGCGAATACAATCCTTACCTGTTCGCTGGTATCTTTCGAAACCCGCACTCTTGAGCTGACAGAGCTTGAAGACACCACCATTATTTATCTCAGCGAGAAATAAGACTTAGCTCAGGCCGAAGAGTAATTCATATTAGAAGTGGAACTTCAGTGTCATCTAATCGTTATTCTTGTGTTATTCAAAGATTAACCAATCCTTTGAAGCACGCAAGAATATGAAACGATTTATCTCCATAACCATCTTCTGCACACTCATCAGCTCAGCTCTTAATGCGCAAAGCCCTGTGCTCCAGAATGGAATCTATACCGACCTAAACGGTAATCCATTTACCGGAAACGCGACAATCGAGGACAATACCAATCAATCGACCCAGAAACAATACATTGAAGTGAAAGAAGGTTTGCTTCATGGTCAAATTAAATTCTATCACTCAAAAGGCTATCTGGAAGAAGTTGGTCAATACAACCAGGGAAAAAAGGATGGTGTATGGATTCAATATGCATCCAACGGTCAAAAGTTGGGAGAAGCGTTTTACAAAGAGGGGCAGAAAGACGGTATTTGGACCGTTTGGGATGAGCACGGAGTAAAGCGTTACCACATGGTCTACAGCATGGGCAAAAAAATAGACACGTGGAAAATGTGGGATTCTAATGCAGTTCTTGTGAGCGAACGCATTTATAACGAATAACCCAGCCGCTGGCACATCTCGGAATTATTCTCATTCAAATAAGGTCCATCCAAATCGGCCCAATCGCAGAGAAATGTCAATTGCTCCGCTGCATTGCAGCCAATACTCGACTCACTCATGCAACCAATTAACGCCTTTTTATTCCGTTCCTTCAGCATTCGAAGCTGTTGAAGTGCGGGAGTTATTCCTCCGCACTTCTGTAATTTCACATTTACACCATCGAAAACGTGTAGCACCTCTTCCAGGTCACCAAACTGCTGGCAAGCTTCATCTGCTACAACCGGAATGACGGTTCGTTTTCTGAGTTCATTTGAAAAAACTCGATCGCTTTTGTGAAACGGCTGTTCGATGAGGAAACAGTTTTCCGCTTCCAAAAAATTCAGCACGTCCAATGCTTGTTCAAGCTTCGTCCATGCCTGGTTGGCATCGATTGCGAAAGGCGCCTTCGACAATTTCCGAAAGGCCGACAGCATCTCAAAATCGCACTTCCCATTGAGCTTCAGCTTGAACAGTTCAAAACCTTGACGACGTGCGAAATCCAGTTTTTCAGACATCTCCTTTTCGTCGGAAACCCCAAGCGTGAACGTGTGGGGTACCTTACCCACCAAGGGAACACCTCTTCCCTCCTTAATCAAAGCACCTGGGTTTTGCTTCAAATGAACTTGCCATCGCGCCATATCCAAAGCAGCTAACGCCGGCATATTATCCGGAATAACTTCCGATAAAGACCGAAACCAATCTTCGGGTTGAAGCAATTCCATCGCCTCGACAATCCCCGGGCGAGCAAACGCTGCCAGCACGTCAGTCGCAAGAACTCCCAGATAAGGCGGTAGCGTTGCCTCTCCAAAGCCGATTGTGTCATTCATATGAAGCTTTACAAAGACTACATCGGTACCTAAACGCTCGCCATGCGCAATACGAAACGGATATCGAAACTTCAAAAAATCGGTATGAAAGTCCAGACGTATCATAACTGAATTCGCACGCAAAAAGGAGGATTCAACAAAGAAGACTTGTTATAATGAACGCTGTCTTCGCTTATGTAAGAGAATAAAGCGCCGGCCTCTTCTACGAGCAAATGACCGGCAGAAGTGTCCCACTCCATGGTTGGTCCGCTGCGGTAATAAACATCGGCCAAGCCCGATGCGATATAACAAAACTTCAGCGCACTGCCCACTTTGATGTGTTTCGTGACGGGAAATTGCTTCATCCATTCGGCCTCGTCAGCTGTGCCATGTGAACTACTCCCAACGGCAATCCAGTTTGAATCCTTGCTATTGGCACGAATCGGAGCATTGATACCCCCGTCATACACAAAAGCTCCCCCATTCTTCTTCGCCCAATACGTTGCACCCGTTAAGGGCACATGGATGAATGCAAGAACCGGTATGGCATTTTCGATTAACGCTAAATTGATGGTGAACTGACCATTGCGCTTGATAAATTCCTTGGTTCCATCGAGCGGATCAAGACACCAATAGCGCAACCAATCTTTGCGAATGGTATAATCGGCTTGCTCCGATTCTTCGGACATCACAGGGGTTGCATTATCCAACCGAGCCAGTTGATCGACCAAATAATGATGCGAACGTTTATCGGCTATCGTGAGCGGTGAGCTATCCGATTTCCATTCTACTTCGGTAGCAGTCTCGCCCGCATGATATACTTCCATGATGATTCGTCCCGCATGGGAAAGACAACCGATAATTGACTCAATAGACTTACTCTCGTCCCACATAAGCATCAATGCATTGCGCAGCGCAATCTAATGGTAATAATGAATTGAGCAACGGGTTGAAACGCTTCACGTGTAGAAGGGAAAAGCGATTATTTTTACGCCCTATTCAAATTTAGCCATGAGAGAAATTCAATTTAGAGAAGCGATATGCGAGGCGATGACAGAAGAAATGCGTCGCGACCAGTCGGTATTTTTGTTGGGAGAAGAGGTTGCTGAATACAACGGGGCTTACAAAGCTTCGAAGGGTATGCTCGACGAATTTGGCGCAAAGCGCGTGATCGACACACCCATCGCGGAACTCGGATTTTCGGGTATTGCCGTTGGAGCAGCCATGAATGGTCTTCGTCCGATCGTAGAATTCATGACCTGGAACTTCGCTATTCTCGCGGCCGATCAGATTATCAACTCAGCTGCAAAAATGCTTCAGATGAGTGGAGGTCAGTACCATGTTCCGATTGTGTTTCGCGGCCCCAACGGTCAGGCAGGACAATTGGCTGCAACGCACTCACAGAGCTTTGAATCCATGTACGCTCACATTCCCGGGTTGAAGGTTATCACACCCTCGAACCCTTATGATGCAAAGGGTCTTTTGAAAGCAGCCATTCGCGATAATGATCCAGTGGTTTTCTTTGAAAGCGAAAAAATGTATGGCGACAAGGGCCTGGTGCCAGATGGTGAATACATCCTTCCCATCGGTGTTGCCGATATTAAAAAGGAAGGTACCGATGTCACCCTGGTTTCGTTCGGAAAAATCATGAAGACGGCATTGGCTGCTGCCGCTGAACTGGAAAAAGAAGGCATCAGCATGGAAGTAATCGACCTTCGTACGATTCGTCCATTGGATATCGACACCATTGTTCAGTCGGTTAAGAAAACTAATCGCCTTATCATTCTCGAGGAATCATGGCCGGTAGCCAGCATCTCGACCGAAATTGCATATCGCGTGCAGCGTCATGCCTTCGACTACCTCGACGCTCCTATTCGTCGCCTTACTCAAAGCGATACTCCGTTTGCATTTGCAACGACGCTTATCGACGCAGCCTTACCGCAGGTAGCTGATGTGGTTCGCACAGCGAAGGAAGTACTTTACGCATAATTCAAACTTAATGAATAAAAAAAAAGCCGCTAGAAGCGGCTTTTTTCATATTCGATATTCTGTTCATCAGCGACGAATCACACGTTCTACTTTGCGTCCGCGGCTCGTCTGAACCTCGAGTAAATAGGTACCCACGATGAGCGGAAGTTTCACTGTTGCCTGTGTCGTCTGCGGGCGAAGGGTTTCCACTATTCTGCCATCAAGACTATATACCTTGATAAATTGAATGGCATCCTTTCCGGCATTCACTTGTACGAAACCGTTCGAGGTTGGGTTGGGTGAAATGCTAAACAGGCGAGAAACTTCCGATACATTGAGCAACGTGCTGTTGAGTGTATGACTTGCCACTTGCACGGGATCGGGACCTTCCTGCCAATACATTTCTTCAAAAGAATTGATGAGCGGATGATCCATGGCAAACATCTCTTCATTCCACTTCGGCGGAAGTGATTGATACCAAAAGCGAGCTGTCACGGTAACGTTTCCACTAATTCCAGACAATGGAATGTGGTAGTGTACATCGTCCGTACCGGTTCCTTCCAGACCATTTATAGCATTGAAGTTGGGGTCATTCGCAGCCGCTCCTACAATCATCGTGGTATCGTAAGCAGCATGGGTCGTGCTAAATCCGGTAGGAACCAAACGATTGTCCTTGATCATGTGATGAGCCCTTTCAAGTACAGTTGTGACGTTGCCCATCACATCGCCCATCACCATTTCATAAATCTGCACTTCATTCGCGTCATCGCTAATGATGTCATAGTGAGGTTCCCAGTCGGCGTTTTGTCCTTGCACTTCAAAATCGGGATTAATACGACCGGAGTGAAACACTTCGTTACCATCTTCATCTGTCATAACAAACTCAACAAAAGCGCGTCGGGCAGGATATCCACTTGGCATTTTGTGCCCGGCTTTGTTGGTGATGCGCACCGTATAGCGGGCGGTATCGGAATCAATCTCTCCTGGAATTATCTCAATCTCTGCGGTGTGATTTTGCAGGTTGTCGAGCGTTCTATCTATCACGGTTTGAAAGTGCTCTTCATTGGCCGTAAGACCCAATTCATCTATACGATTCTTCATGAGCTCGAGCATGAACGTATTTCCACCCACCAGCCAGTGCTGTGCAAAAGGCTCACGACCGGGAAGCCAGTCATACCCCGATGCGATGATGATTGGATCTTCTGTTTTCGGCATGTGACATCCCTGGCATTCTACCGATTGAAAATTTTGTGTGTTGTAAGAGCTATTGAGCCATTCGTGATAAGTAGCTTGCTCGATAAAGGTTGTGCCGGTTGCGTTACCGTCTAGATCGGCTGTGTTTGTTATCAGCGAGTGGCAGCCTGCACAACTCTCAGAGGCGGAAGCTTTTGGATGAGCGACTGGCGCCACGCCTACAAAGTTGGCCATGATAAATGCCTGCATAGGCAATCCGTCCTTCTGTATATCAAACACAGGACCCCAGATTGTATCGGGGTTGTAGTGCAATTCACCGGAGAAGGTAAGTCCGACAGTTTCAATTTGCTGCGCGTGGCAGGCCATGCAACTAACCCCATCGCGAGCGAGAGAGTCGGCATCGAGCATTTCTGTGGTGTAGAACTCCACCCCATCATGAGCCGCTTCAAATCGTCCCATGGGAGCATGGCACGAAGTACACTTGTTAGTCAGCTCGCCGGCATGACCGGGATTGACCAATGTTTCGTGCGCCAATTTTGCTCTCCACATAGGATCTTTGGCCGAGTTCGCCATCATGGTTGCGCGCCAGTTTTCAGCCGGACCTACATTAACTCCTTCGCCATCGACCAATGCAAGCGGCGGATTCGACACATCCTGGTCTACTCCATGGCATCCGGCGCAACGTCCGGAACCCATAAACATGTCCGACATTCCAGTGGGAAGACCACCCTGCATACTGCGGAAAGAGCCCAACTCTGCAGCGGAGTGATAGCCCTCGGGACTGCTCTTCTGATAAGCTGCGGTAAACACTGCAAACACAGCGACTGCAGCCACATACAACACTACTTTTGCCTTCTTTCCCGAACCCATTTTTATCATCTAATTCGTTTATAATTCGAAATTACAATTTCACTCATTAAACACCCGACTTCATTACCAAACCTCTATCTTTTCCAAAGACTCTCCACCCATCATTTCGTTGATAGCGTCCATTAATTTTGTTTTTTGATAGGACAACTCCTGTTTCAAAGGTCCGCTATCGATTCGTAATACAAGGGTTTTTCCCTGAAGTCGACTCTCACGCGTTTTTTTCCAAATAACTTCTCCAACCACGTCTCTATAACAGCGCAACACCTCCATTTCTTGGTAGCGATGATCCCATCCGTTCCTTCGAAGAATATCGGATATGAGCGATTTGAGCGGATTATCGGTGTATTTGCGGTTGGACATCGGAACAAATATCGCGTGAATAATCGCTTAAAGCGATTCTAACTTTCCCTGCTCCGTTCTCCATGCCCGAAAATCCAGCCCTGTTTTTTTCAACAACGCAGGTAATCGTTCCAGGCTGGTGTCGGTGATAAACAGTTGACCTATTTCATTGCGCGCAAGCCAGCCAATGATGTTGGCCACACGCGACTCGTCAATTTTGTCGAAAAAATCGTCGAGCAGCAGAATGGGACTCACTCCGGCCGACTCGCGCATAAACAGATATTGGGCAAACTTTAGGGCAAACAGAAACGACTTCTGCTGACCTTGTGAGGCGAATTTTTTAAGTGGATTTCCTTCCATCAGAAAATCGATATCGTCGCGATGAATACCCGACGAGGTGCGTTCCAGCTGTCGATCGCGGCGAGCATTGTTCTTGAGCAATTGCTGCATGTCGGTTTGATTCAACTCCGAATCAAAATGAAAAGAAACTTCTTCGTTGCCTCCTGAAATTTCGCGATACACCCGCTGAAAGACACCACTGAATTTTTGCAGAAAAGAACTCCGTGCTTCATGAATTTGCGTGGCGCGCTCAATCAACTGAGCATCCCATATCTCCAGAAAATCGTCCGGGAAATGAGCTTGCTTCGCATAGGTTTTAAGCACTGTATTGCGCTGAAGCAATGCATGATTGTATGCAATCAGATCATCGAGATACGTCCGTGAAAGCTGTGCCAGCGTGCTATCCAGAAATTTGCGTCGCACTTCACTACCGTCCCAGATCAGTTCAATGTCGTAAGGCGTTACCATCACACACGGAAGCAAACCAATATGCTCGGAAAGCCTGTCATACTCTTTGAAATTGCGCTTGAAAATCTTGCGCTGATTGCGGCGAACCGAACAAATAATCTGCTCGGAATTTCCATGCCGATCAAACTCCCCTGTGATTGCAAACTGATCTGTATCGAATTGAATATTCTGCGAATCGATTGCATTGAAATAACTCTTACACGTGCTCAGGTAATAAATAGCATCGAGCAAATTGGTTTTTCCTGAACCATTGTTACCCAGAAAACAATTCACTCTCTCCGACAACTCTAGGCTGCACTCGTCGTAATTCTTAAATTGATATACTGAAAGTCTCTGAAGGGTAATTGGTTCCATAGTTCATCAATACCAGTGCACGTCAAAATCTGTTGAGCCCATTCCAAAATTGACAAACTCCCTGTTCAGCTCTTCCATGTAGCGATACTCCCTATCTAGTTCAGCCACCGCATCCTCATCGTCATCGATTACCACATTTCGGGAAGACTCAATAAAGAAAGGCCATGCATGCTGGGGCTGTCGGGCATCGAAAGCCAGCACATGACCGAGCCATTGATCCGAATTTGTTTTGTGCACCTTCCAATAGGTAACACGCAGCTGAACTCCGCGGATGAATGCTGTTTTCTCTGAAATGAAAATGACAGAATCGATGGGTTCATTTCTTTCCTCTGCGTTTCTTTTCAGATACATTTCTGCGAGTGCGCTTTGGTTGCTGCATGCAATGGGCATTCGATGAACTGCGCCCTTCTTCCATAACAACGCATACAGGTTGTGCACTTCCTTATTCATGCGAGCGATACGATTTACAAGCGAATCGGAAGGCTCGATGCCTCTACTCCAATCGAATTCGACCATATCGAGCAGCAATGAACCTTGCTTGGCAGCATACACTTTTTGAAAGAATGCCGCCACGTCCTTTTCCTTTCGAAATGGATGTAAAAGTGCGCAGTAGTCGAGCAATACTTCGGAATTGAAAGCATAGTCCGTTTCATTTTTGCCCTTCAACCGTTTCAACTCGTTTCGCGCCTCTACAAGTAAAGTTGCTACCAAATGCTTGTAAGCAGAGGGCTGCAACCAACCACTGTCAACAGCCAGTGCCATGAGGCGATGCATGGTTTCCTCATATTCATCGATAGCCAACAATTGCATGAGTTTAGGCAAAAGTGGCGAAGCCAACTTCACAGAATCGAGCAAGGCCTCGCATCCGCTTCCACCCATTTCATCAAAAACAATGGGCGGTTCTTCCACTACAAGACGAGCATAGGTTTGCCAGGCATGACGTGTTTTCAAGCTCAGCAAGACACGGAGCAATTCAAACTGATATTCTGAACTATCGGGATAGGCATTGAATTCACGCTCCAGAAAATTCACGTTGTCTGCAGAAGTATCAGCCGCGAGTGCCGACAACAACTTCATGCGAATGAGCCTTGCGTCGTCGCCCGTGAAATATGGTAACTCCTTCAGCAAGGTGCGAATGCGAGCCGCGGCAGGAGCCGAAAAATCCATCTCACCGGTTATTTGCAAGGCGCGTTGACGGTTGCGTTCATCGGCCGAAGTCAAATCATCCATGTACGCATCATCACGAGAGATAAAATGTGGATACGGAAAAACAGTATCGGTTGACTGAAAATGATCGAATGCCATGCGGGCGAAATCTGATAATCCGAGAATGGAATCGTAACACGTGCTGAGATGATAAAATGCTTTGTTGTGCAAGACCATGCTGTGCAGAAACCTGCGTGTTGTAGCTGTATCGCCCACTACAAATTCGAAACGTGCACCGTCATTCGTCCATGTGCTTTTTTCAGAAATAACGTGCATGTCTATTCCGGAAATTAGGTCGCGTTTCTCGCGATAAAACGACTCCTTGCTTTCACCATCGGAATACTGGTGAAAGCGTTGAAAATCGACCTGCACAGAAACAGCATCTCCCGGCGAGCGCAACAGCATTGATCCATTCGTTCCGAATGGAGTATCGTCACTACTCTCCATATCACCCATGAGCATCATGGCATCGAGTGACGGTGGAAGGTTTACCGGTGTGTAGGGCAATTGCGTTCTAAAGAAAAGTTCCTCGTTGGTGTATTCGGAAAAGGAGGAAAAGCTCGGGTTGGCAATACTCAGTGAGCTAAACCAATTTCGCCGGCTTTGCTCAGAGCCATCATTGGTTGAAAGAGCTATATAGCTTTGAGCCTGAAGAACGAATAATGCGTAAACAGCATTTCGATTTTTTGAGTTTGGAATCGAGGTACTTTCAAATTTCACCTCCAATGCAGGAAGTCCCTGGAGAAGGGTAGAATTGAATGTGACTGGAATAAGCGCACGATCTTCAGCGAAAGCTCTCATGCAACGCTCAAGCTCGTAGGCATCTTCATCTAGAAATGTCGGCATGTCTATCACGTGTCGCTGCGCGACATAATAATATTCGCGCGATGTTCCTGAAGCAACAACTTCAAAATCGGGCGACGCGTTTGCCCCGGCAACCTGCTCATACGAAATGCCACGCGAAGGCATGGCAATGCGCACTGCACCATCCGCAGAAATCCAGTTTTGCTGTCCGGTTGTGGCCTCATTGATTTTAATCTTCGCGAAAAACTCATCGCCATAACCTCCCCGAACCTTATCTCCTGTGGCTGCCAGTTTGAAGACCAGCACCTCATCGGGCATGATTACCAAAAATTGTCGCTGATAATCGCCTCTTCTGGTTTTGCTGAGCACATCGATTCCTGAATAACGCCCCATTTTGACCGTCTTCTTCGCAATGATTTCACCCGCTATAGTTTCGTACATCATGCTGTCGATACGCGTCAGCAGATCTGCATCTGAATAGCCCTCAATCGAGCTGTAAGACTTCATGCGCGTGAAGGAATAATTCGCTCCGTTGGCAATGTCGAGGCACAACCAAGTGGAAGTCTCGCTATCGGCATTGGCGTGGTACACCTTCGCCGGAGTATTGAACGAAATCAGGCCGTCGGGCGTAGTAAACGTACGAAACGAAAGATCACTGATCCGGCGCTCAATCTCCATTCGGCGCTTGGAGTTTCGACTGCCCTTGTTTACAGGTGTAACCTCGTAGCCTAATCGTCGAAGCGATTCAATGACACCTTCGCTGCCAGGCAAATGGGCGCATCCCATGGCTGCGAAAACCGACTTACCTTCACGAAGAAGACTATCCAAATTGTACACGAAGAGTTTATTGCGCTCTTCTATAATAAAACTGCGAAAGGCTTCAGTCGTTGTAGATCGAGTGAGCGAGTCGATGAAGTCGAGATCCTGCCTGCGATAGGCCGGCTCGAGCTGTTCGTTCAGAAATTCCAGTTCAACGATATCTCCTTCATCCCACTGACGTGCGTCGACCTGGCTCGCCTCTTCAGCGGTTGCCTTTCGAATAAACTCATCGCTCTCGGCATAGGTTTCCAAACCAAACGTTTCGCGCCCCATTTTCCTTGCCGTCTGGTAAATGTGCATATCGAGCCAAGTGTCCTCTTCAAAATCGGACATGGCGTTTCCATCGGCATAGCGAAACATGAGGTAATTAAGCACATCGGGCTCATAGGTTAATATCTCACGAACACGCTGATCGGGCGAAAGACCGCTTCCCAGTTTCCAATGACCTACCAAAGGGGGCAAGGGCGAATCGCCGGAAAAGTCATCGTAATACTCCTCCTGCATATCAGCCCCTTCTTGCCACGCGGCGAGTTGAGGATCGTTGAAGATGGCATCGAGCCAAGCTTCCGGCTCCAATTCCAGCGCCACTACATCGGACTGCTGAATGGCATTGTAGAAAGGATCTCCCAACTGAAAAGCCAATTTGCTGCTGATGTGCATCGTGCCATAGAGATACGAAGGCTTCCGTAGATTTTTACCAGATACCTTCCACATGAGACTTTGGTACTGTGCATGAGTCGTTGGACCTAATGCTGAGAGCAGCAGCGTAAACCCATAAGCGAGGTATTTGAGAGAAAATGTAAACTTCACAAGGGAGCGTTAGCGGTCAAAAATAGGGCGTATCAAAGCGGATATGTGCAGAATTGTTTCAGGATAGCCGAATTCGATTATTTTTGCCGCCGCATAATACCTTACAGGATGTCAAAACAAGACGTAACAAAAGACGAAGGCATTGTTGATATTCAACAAGTAGCCTCGAAAACAGAACAGTTTTTCGAGCAGAATCGCAAAATGATTTCGATTGCAATGGGCGCTATAGTAGTGGTGCTGGGTGGCTTTTTCGCTTTTCAGTTTCTCTACAAAAAGCCAAGGGAAGTTGAAGCCGGCAATGCCGCCATCCGCCCCGATTTGCTGGTAGAAATAGACTCCATACGCCTTGCTGTAATGGGCGATGCCAACTTCGAAGGCTATGAGTCCATTGCTGCTAACTACAGCGGAACAAAAGCGGCAGGCAGAGCGCACTTCTGGTGTGGCGTTTACTACCGCGACATTGCTAAAGATTACAACACAGCGCTCGAGCACTTCAAGCAAGCCGCATTCGACGACGAAGCCAACAGCGTGACGGTTACCGGTTGCATCGGTGATATGTACATCATGACGAACGACATGGAGCAAGGTGCTTCATGGCTCGAGAAGGCAGCAAAGCAAGCTAACGCTAGCGATAGCCGCGACTTCACAGGGCCACTCCTCAACCTCAAGGCCGCTAAGGCGTACATGGAGTTGGGAAACAATTCGAAAGCTGAAGCATTGTTGCAATTTGTAATTGACAATTACGACAAGCGATCACAGGAATATGGTGAAGCCGAGAAGCTCCTCTCCTTCCTGAAGGCGAAGAGTTAATCGCATGGCGACTATCAATCTTTCACACTACAACAAAGAGTACCTTCCCGATGCACAGACGATGCGCATCGGGATTGTTGTTTCTGAATGGAACGACCACATCACCTCCAACCTACTCAAGGGTTGTTTGGAAGCATTCACCGATTGTGGTATTCCCGACAAGAACATACTCGTTGCTCATGTGCCTGGGAGTTTCGAGCTCGCCCTTGGCGCAAAAATGCTATTCGACACACACCGAATAGAAGCTGTCATTTGTTTGGGCTGCGTGATTCGCGGAGAAACTGCTCACTTCGATTTTGTTTGCAACGCATGCGCCAATGGAGTACAACAACTTGCACTCAGCATAGGCAAGCCTGTCATCTTCGGTGTGCTCACCGACGATACGGAAGAACAGTCCATCGCACGCAGTGGTGGAAGCAAGGGAAACAAAGGGACGGAAGCTGCCATCACAGCCATAAAGATGATTGGGCTGCAACGCGAGTTAGAAAAAAATAATTGGTAAGCTATTAATACACGTCAATTTCCTGACACGACAACTCTTCTTTTCCTTTCTTGGTTAAACGATAGCCCGAATTATTCTTATTCATGATGTAACCATCTAGGTAAAGATTGGCTACACGCTCACCTAGTTGTGCGCTGTGCGTAGAAGATGAATCGTCGTGTTCAATTCTGCTCCAGAAAGCAGTTTCGAGCTGACTTAATTTGATGAGCTCGTTTTTATTATTCTTCTTGAACGTTTGAATGATATCGAGAATGACGTAGTCGTATTTGTCTAGAAACATGGATGAGTAGGTTGGCCGATTAATTTAGCATTGAATGTTAACGCGGGGCTAATATAGAATCTACAAGGGGCCTTATTTGTGAGCAACTCGAAACCATTTGCTCACAACTTTTCAACCTTACATGATGACTCACACCAGTAGCGAATTGAACTTTCACGTGCCATTTGATTTACTTTGGTCTCACCAAACTCAAGCTATGAGAAACATTTTACTCCTGCTTTTATGCTTAACCACTATCAGCGCCAGTGCGCAAATCACCATTAACAGCAGTGATTTGCCAAATGCTGGCGACATACTGTTCAGGCGCATTGCGACGCTCACCGGCGATATTGATCTGGAAGCTACTGGCGAAAACCACACGTGGAATTTTGGAGACGATGTCATCCAGCTTGGCCCTTTAGACAATGGCACTGCTTGCAACGACCTTTCGGATATCTCTCTGTTCAATCAGCTTTATTTTAATAATCCATTCAACCCATCATACAATTCAGATTTTGGATTGGGATTTACACTTGTAGATCTTGGTTTCATCACGGTGGAAGACGCGTTTCAGGTCTACAAAAACAGCGGAAATGTATATGCCATTACAGGCGTTGCAGCGACCGTTAGCGGACTTCCTATTTCGAGCATTTACGCCGATCGCGACATTATTTACAATTTGCCCCTCACCTATCCGGCATCGGGTAGTTCGCATTCATTGCTAGAGTTAGAAATACCTACTATTGGAAATTTCGGCACCGATCAAACGCGCACCTATGAATGCGATGGCTGGGGCGTGCTCAACATCGCGGGTCAATCGTTTGATGTGCTGCGCGTAAAGTCACAGCTAGTAGGCTATGACACGCTTTCATCTACTGCAGGACCATTCCCAATCGGCTTTCAAATTCCCAAAGACATTACCACGTATCAATGGTTGAGCACCGAATTTAAAGTTCCGATTCTTGAAATTACATCGACTGTGGGCGTTTTCGGTCAGGCGCAAATCACAGCGAGCACGGCCGATATTGGGGTGAGTGTGAGTGAAAGCAGAACAGACTCGTGGAGCGTATACCCCGTGCCAACAGAATACGAATTGATGGTGCCTGCTAAATTTTCAAACTGCAGTTATACAATTTACAATTCTTCCGGACAGTTGATGAAGCAAGGCACATTATCGCACACCAACATCGATGTGTCGCAACTACCAAGCGGCGTTTACATTCTTCAAATTTCGGATGACGCGCAGAATCAGCAAGCGCGATTTGTCAGGAGGTAGGGTTAGTTGCTGCAGCGATAATCTGGATCTGATGCAGGATTTGGATCACAGAAATTCAAGTCTCGTGTGTATTCACTCTCAACTAAGGCCGCCAATGTTCCAATATTAGGCTGCCCTGTTATTGCTACTAGCGGCAGATTCAGCAGACTTCGTGTGCTACGCGAAGCAAACAAACCAATACCATTACTCACATTAGAATAAATAGGTCTTTCTTGAACAACACCTGTAGATGGGGAATTAACATCGATATAAGAGCGCAACTCTCTATTGCCCATTGTTATCACAACATCAAAACACTCCGTGCGTGCCGGAGTTAGATTGTTATTATATCTTCCTATCACCCTGCGAACAAGAGGGTCAGCAACCAAATTATTTTGCAGGTAAGAAAAGAAAGACCTTCCATCGAAAGTAATCTTCAGTGGCTGCGAACCATTGACATCATCTTCTGTAATACTTCCTACAAAGAAATCGATGGAATCATTGGCGGTGCTAATAGGGCTCCCTGAAAAGAAATCATCGGTTGAGGCATAGCGCTTCTCCGTGTAATGAAATCGCAAGCGCACATCGTAGATACTCACATTCGTTACAGGACTCCACCTTACTGTGGCCTCACTGGTATAGTTGAAGTTACCGGTTGAAGAAAGTGAGGCCAAAATGATGGGAGTATTCTGTTGGGGTGAAATCCAATTCAAATCACCTGAATTTACCACATTCGTAGTGGCCGTCACCACCCGACCATCTGTAAACTCTAACACGATACGATACTCGGAACTCTGTAATAAGCCGTCGGGAGTTTCGAAGTAATAAACTGTTTGTTCAGGGCCATAAAAGACACCATCAGAGTCCTGATTTATAAGTGTCGTGTCGAAGAGTTCGTAAGTACGAACGACTTCTCCGTTATCTATTCGCTCCACAACCTTTCGTATAAAATCCTCCTCTTTGTATTCTGAACTATCGCGAATGGCCGCGTATGCATTGTTGTCACCTTCTCCTAGAAAAGTCTTATTAATCTTAATGAACTGCACATCCTGCTCAGCATCCAACAACCCGAAAATAATCGTAGTGTTTTTATACGGAGCATTCAAATCGACCTCGGTCTTGCATGAAGCAAAGAAGACAACGAGTGCAAAGAATAGAATAGACGTTTGTTTCATAATGGAAATGAAAATACTAGGGTTCGCAAATGTACCCTATTGAGGGCAAAACGCAATGATGTCTGAGGAAAGAAAATGCATTTGTAAGGCCGCTCTGAAAAGCGGCCGACAGCGCAGAGTTGAAGGAGGGTTCCGATGGGAAAGCTGGATGCATGTTTCTTGAACGCATCCACTGACTATGAGCATATCCCTTACTAGATCGCCTGCAAAAAGGCAAGCGTATCAACCCCATCGGCATAATCCCACAAGGCGGGTCGCTGACTGCCGCCAAATGGAATGTCGCTGTGGCTGACAACACACTGAATCTCTTCTGCGCGGGTCGTCAAGTTCTCGCGCAACGTTTCTTCTTGCGCGTAATACTCATAATACAAGCTTCCTGTGGGCGAGGCTAGCGAAGCATCTTCCTTCAACAATAAAAAGCCGTTATCGAGCAATTGCTCATTATTAAGCAGCCACACGGCTTTATTGTAGTCGTAGTTGTTGGCGTATTTATGATGGTGAATGATGGCGTTGTAATCGTACAACGCGTTGAACAATGTGTCGATGGCAAAACCTTCGGGGATGTAGATCTTCGAAACGTTGCGGCAACCCAACCCGAAGTAAGCGAACACATCGCGCCCCAAGGCCTTCAACTCCTCTTCCGTTTCTCTTCCGCTGAGAATGGCCACACTCGTGCGGCTCTTTCGAATGATATGCGGCAAATGCCCGAAGTACTGCTCGAAATAGCGAGAGGTGTTATTGCTTCCGGTGGCTATCACCGCCTCCATGTCCTTC
>JAIYBR010000303.1 GCA_027488435.1 Flavobacteriales bacterium | reverse complement strand
TCAGCGAAGTATGGTTCGTTCAAAATTTCATTCTCCGTTTCAGCTGAAAGGTTTAAAATGTTCTTGCCGTTACCGCTTCCTTCTATGCGGGTAATCGGAACACCTGAACCATAACCGGCGTTGATGATGGTGCCGCCGTTTTCGGGTTGAACACTGTGCGGAATTGCTCGCACAACCGGGATTTCCAATAGAGTTGCTTTTCTGGAAGCCAGAAATGCCTGGTCTTGACCTCCCAATGTAACGTAGGAGAAATCAGCATAATTATTATGGCCATATGCAATGACCATGAAGTAATATGTTTTGTGATTGATGAGTTGTGGAGCACCCAGTGCAAAGGCGTCGGTGGTAACACGCAGTGAATGGAAAATGCCTTCGTTGGCTCCTTGCACTTTGAGGTAAGGAGTTATTTGATTTGAAGCGGCATCGCGCTCGAAGTTGATGATTTCAATGACGTCATCCTGAACATCGCATTGTGCGATGAGTCGAGCGAGATTAACATCATCTACTTCGGAAGACGTAACGTTTTCATTCGCTAATTGATAGACGAGATAACCTTGAAATGTATAGCTTCTTTCCTCGGTCGTGTAGGGTATACCATCTGTATTGAACTCGGGAATAGTTGGGTCGACTAAGCTGTACGTTTCGTGAAAATTATTGCTGAGCGCATTGTTGTTGGTCCACTGCAAAATGATTTCATTCGACAATTCTGTAACGCTCACATCGGGTGCATCGGGACCCGAGATGAGTTCGAAGCAATTGTCGAAGAGTGCCTGTGCTTTGTCGTCGGCTATCCGCACGGCCTCGACACTTTCGAAGGGGTCACCGGAATTGGCGCGAGCGAAAACAACTCCCACTGTGATATTGTTGTTGTCGCCGGGCTCAAGAGTGAATGGACCTGCACTTTGCATGAAACGCCTGTCGGCAGGCGGGTTACCGCTGCTCACTTCCGTCCAGGGATCTGTAATAATTCCGGCTGTTCCAAAATGATAAGGGTCTGTATCGCCCGGAAACATGAAGTCGGCTGCGATGGAAAGATTAGCACCACTGCTTTCTGTTAGTGCATTTCCACCATATGCCATCCGTTGTCCGTTTTTCCAAAATCCACGCAGGTAGTTGTAAAAGTGCACGGCTTGTTGTGGCGGCCCGTTGTTGGATGCTCCGGAATTGTGGTAGAGAAATTTGCGCATTCCGAAACGCTCGTTGTCGATTACGCCATCACCATAGCCAATACCAATACCTTTGTAGGGAATCCCTTTTTGCTCCGTGGCCTGCTGTATATCGATGGTGAACGGGTTATCGATTTCATCTTCGTCTTGATAGGGGCCTTCGAAAAAGTCGACACCAACAGCCGGAGGATTTTCTCCGTAGCCCAGGGAGAGTGCAGTGGCTTCATCGAATGCATCACCGTTGTATCCGTATCCAAGCCCGCGTTGCACGTCACAGCCAACGTAGTCATCTACGTGTCCGCCGATATCGAGATCGATCCACGTTCCGAAATAGGTGTCCTGCAATGTTTGTGATCCTTGATTGATAAGCACGTAATTATAGAAGGTCATGTTGTTGACTTCATCATTGGTGCTGAAGGCAAACGCTTGAGCGCGTATTTCCATACCGATAGGTTGCCCTCCCGATTCGGAGTGAATGTTTCCTTTATCGTTGAAAACCCAGTAATACGTTTGATCGCCGAACAGCGGAACGATATCATCGCGCCGACGTGATTTGCAATCAATGGATCGCGTCAAATCATACCACGGATAATCTCCGTTTTCGGGTTCGTAGCTTCCGTTTGAATCGTAGTCAAAGAAGGGTGCGATGTAAAAATCCTGGCCGGCCGAGACATTCCCATGGGCGGGGTAATCATTGAAATAGGACGGCATGCTGTAACCGTCGGGAAATAGTTCCGAAAGATTGCAGTTAGGGTCGTTCTTACAATCGTGATATTGTCGATGCAATGCGGCATCGCTTCGAAGACTGATCGAAAATTTATCCCACTCAAGGCATGTGCTCGAGTTTATTTCTGCAGCACCATTGGTAGAAAGCGGCCCGGGCCAAAAGTCATTTCCACTGTATCTATATAAAAGCGCAGCCAGTTTTAGTTGCTGGTCGGGCGACACGCCACCCAACCATAGCGAGCCAGCGAACAATACTCCGACATCACCGTTTTTTGGAGCGAAATAATGCGAACGTCCATTGGCCCTGTCTTGCCACAGTGAACCTCCCGTTTCAATGAGTGCGTTGATGTTGTTCCATTCGAGATCACGAAGGGCCGTTGCGGGCGCGCAAGCCGCTGCCCGGCTTTCTGTGCGTGCGTTTCGCGGCAGGTGATCCAGTTTGCCCGATTGAAGTAATGCTTCCTGCGCATGCAAGGTGCTTAGCGAAAACAGTAATAAAGCAATCCAGATTCCTTTCATGGTAGTGATCTTTCGAATGGCTAGAATACGAACAAAACCATTGATCAAACGGCACAAATGGTGGGGCCTTCTGTGTAGAGCAGGTAACCTTCTACCGGAAGTTGATACAGCTTGAGCAATTCATCTTTATAGCGCGACACTTGTTCTTTGTGTTTCTTGTTTTCGACACCGGTTTTATAGTCGATTACCACGATTTTCTCTTTCAAAACGACAACCCGGTCTGGGCGCAAGGTTTCTCCGCTCGTTGCGACAAGTTCATGTTCGCGGAAAATGCGATTGCCGGAGTCGAACCAGGCTTGCGATTGCGCCGTATTCATTACTTTTTTAATGTCGGTCAGCAGGCGGCTCTTGTGCTCTTCTGCATCCAGGTTTCCGGCAAGAACGCGCTCAATTGTTTGTTCGGCATTTTCCGAAATATCAAGTAATGCAAGGCATTCATGGAGCAGTTTTCCGTATGTAATTTCAGGCGTATCGCGATCTAGTTTCGATCGCAATCGGAGCTTTGGAAATAGTACTTCCTTGCCATGCAATTCAGAAATGTGAATCGGGGTGATGGTTGCTTTTTTCGTGATATACTTCTCAGGTACGCCAAGTTCGACGCTACCGAATTCTGCAAAGTGAGGAAAGCACTGGGAAAGAGTTTCGTCAACCAATTTATTGAATACGGAACCGCCTTTTTTCTGAATGACGTACATTCTTTCGGAGGCGCGTGTGCATGCGACATAGAGATTGTTTATTTCGTCGAGAAGGCGTCGTTTCTTCTCAGTTGAAATAGTGTTGGACAGATCATCATCTTCTTCTTCGAATGACTCGCTTTCGCTGGCTCCACTGACGCTGATATATGCTGTAGGTAAATTCGAGATGCTGTCGGGAACATCAACCCATATCGGCGACGATTTCGATGCATCTGCAAATCGCGGAATGATGACAGCTGGAAACTCAAGGCCTTTTGATTTGTGAATGGTCATTATTTGAATGGCATCCGGCTGGTCGGTCGTTCTTGCGCTTTGTTTATGCTGATTTTCCTTCCACCATTCCACGAATCGATGAAGGTCATAGTTTTTCCCGATGCACTGTTGCTTGATGAGCTCCAACAAATACTCTGTGCTGCGATCGATTGGAAGGCGAAGAACACGAATGAGTGATACAGCTTGGTGGAATACATTCTCGCCCGTCATGACCTGTGAAAGATCTCCAAAAGTTGTACTTAGAAAGCCTTGTAAATCGGGTGTTTGATAACTCGTTTGATTGAGTTGCTCGGTGATGAATGAAGGCAACGACACTTCGCTGTGAATAGAAGCGAGTGACTGCACGACATCAAATGCGGCAAATCGGTGTTGGGGAAAAAGGCTGTATTCAAAATAACCCATGACGACGCGTACCGAAACAGAATGTATGAGAAGGGCATTATCGGCTGTGGTATACTTGATGTTATTTTCGGTAAGCAGCGAGGTGCATTTAGCACCGTCGGTATGCGAACGAACCAGTATGGTGATGTCGCCCGGCGCAAATCCATCTGCCAGGCAAGATTGTATCGCGCCTAGAGTTTCTTTTTCGAAAAAGGCGTCGGCCTCCTCTTCTTTCGAAAGCAAATGATTTCCTGCGATGCGCACAAACCCGATGTTGTCCTTGTTTTTGGTCTGAAGAACTTCATCATACACTTCCCGGAAGGCTGGCAGTCGCTGTGCGAGAGGCGGAAACAGAGTGTTGTTGAATTCGATAACAGAAGTGCAGCTGCGATAATTGACCTGAAGCGCGATACCCTGCACGTTATCTTTAAACGTTTGCTCAGCTGCATGCATTTCAAACTCTGCAGGTATTCCCGGCAGTTGAATGAATTGATCAACGTAACTCGATCTCCATCGATAGATACTTTGCTTGGCATCGCCAACAATGAGGTTTTCATGACCTTCGGAAAGGCAATTGTGAATGAGGGGAATCAAATTCATCCATTGCATTTTTGACGTGTCTTGAAATTCATCGACCATGATATGCTTGTATCTCGCCCCAATTCGTTCAAAGATGAACGGCGCGTCGTTCGATCGAATAATCACGTTGATCATGCGATGAAAGTCGGATAGCAACAGGGTGTTCTCTTCTTCGCGTATAGTATGCGCATATTCATTCATGCGATCTATCAATCCAAGGGTGTAAACGTTCTCTTTGATTTTGAGCATTAAGGAATATCGCTTCAAGGCCTCATCTGAAAGCAACTCGCTCAATGAATTCGCAATCGATTCGCACTCCTCCTGAATTGAAGTAAAACGCGCCTTCACTTCCGCTGGAGCTTTTGTGTTGATCCAGACTCTTTCTTTTAAAAGATTTTTAAGCGCCACAGTCGGCGCAGCAAGTGGTTTTTCCTTTTTATATTTTGCCAAAGCGCTGATATAACCTTTCGATTTAGAAGGAATGTCCTCCGTTTCGATTCCGCCTCTTTCCAAAACAGATAACAGTTGCTGTGCGTTGCTGCATATATCATCGACGTAAGAGTTGATGTTGCGAATCAAAACCTCTTGTTCTCGTTGAATGTCTTCGAGGTCGAAGTCCGATAATTTTTGCAATGGTTCCTGGCCATCTTCCGTGAAGAGCACCTTGGCCATAGCAACCAACGCCTCCCGCGGATTCCATGTTTTGCCTTCGTCGAGCATATTGCTGCTGTAACGATAAATGTATTGCGTGAGCAACTCATCCTGACCAATGTATTCGAGCATTCGGTCGACTGCTTTTTCCTGAAGCGTCATAGGGTCGAGCTCCAGGTTGAAGTCGTTGGTGAGTTGCAGGTCTTTGGCAAACGACCGAATCAAACGGTGGGTGAAGCTATCAATGGTGAGTATGCTCAGTTGCCCATAATGGTGCAGCATGTGTGAGTAGGCAGCAGATGCACGCTCTTGCAATTCCTCGCGAGATAATTTCAGTTCAGCAACCAAGAGCCCGGTGAGTGGCGATTTATCAGCGCCCGAAGCAATCGTTTTTAATCCCGACAACACACGGTGTTTCATTTCAGCTGCTGCTGCATTGGTAAACGTAATGGCGAGTATGTGTCTGTAGTAGCCCGGGTTTTCGAATCGAAGCGCATACGTCAGAAAGTGCAATACCAGTTGAAAGGTTTTGCCGCTACCCGCGCTGGCTTTGATGATTGTAAATCGTTCTGCTGAATTCATTTCAATATGGATGTTCTGAAGCAAGCAATATCGCTCGAATTTCCTTTTTTTAATAGTAGTTTCGGGTTTCTGTCGGTTAAATTTGTAGACCATTGAAAAATAGTGCTCATGAATCGTTTTTTCTCTTTGCTGGCGTTTGTTGCTTTAGTATCGGGTCTTCAATCATGCAAGGAATACAAGCCCGAGCTAACAACCTCCACAATTACTATTAAGTTTGACGCGCTCCGAGATGGTAGCCGCTTCCAAATGGGTCGGATTTTTACAGACGCTTATGGAAACCGCGTTCGAGCGGATCTTTTTAGGAATTACATCTCTATGGTATCGTTAGTCTCTGATGATGGCTCCGAGTTATTGTTGAAGGATTTTTTGTTGGTTGATTATTCTATCGATAATGAGTTTACCGTGGAAGTGCCTGATGGACGTTATTCCGCATTGAAACTGGGTGTTGGTATCCCTGCAGAGTTCAACACCGATCAGGATCCGGCCAATTATCCTAACTCCAGCCCATTGAGTGTCGCTGGTTCACAAGGAATGTTTTGGCAATGGAGCACCGGATACATCTTTGCGAAGTTTGAAGGAAAGGCCGATACTTTAGGAGTTGGTTCAGCTCAGCCTACGTTGAATATCGCCATTCATGCCGGTAATGATGCAAGTTTTCGGGCGTACGAATCGCCTGGTTTCACTCTTGACTTAAGGAAGTCGACTCGCACTATTGCCGTTCATCTGGATGTCGATAAGCTCTTTGCGCCGTTAGAAGGTAATGAGGTGAATTTGACCAACAATGCTGTAACACATTCTCAGAATAATTCGCAGCTGGCCAGAGACTATATGGATAATCTGGTGGCTGCTCTTTGGGTTGAGCTATGAGGTGGGGTTACTTCATCCTTCTTCTTTCCTTTTTTTCTTGTGCAGAAACCAATTCACCCAACCTTCATGACAGTGAAGTTAAAGTCCGCATTCCGTCTGCTTTTCCTGAACTTGTTTATCCGGCTGATAATTCACCGACCAAGCTGCGTGTTGAGTTGGGACGTAGGTTGTTTTATGACAACCGACTTTCTCAAGACGAGTCACTCAACTGCGGTTCATGCCATGTGCTGAGCGCAGCTTTCACGGATGGTCGGGCTACAAGTCAAGGATTGCATGGAAGTGTAGGAAAACGTAACGCACCCACACTGGCCAATGTGGCTTGGCTGAAGAGACTTATGATGGAAGGTGGTGTTCCGACGTTGGAAACTCAGATTCTTGTGCCTTTGCACGACAGTACAGAAATGGCTCCGTCCATGATGCCCATCGTCGATCGCTTGAATGAAGATGAATACTTGCGAGCATTATCGCTGGTGGCGTATGGCCGCGATAGTATTGATCCATTCGTGGTGACCCGCGCACTGGCTTGTTTCCAGCGCACATTCATCTCGGGTGATTCTCGCTACGATCGCTCCTTGCAGGGGAGAAATGATCAAATGAATGAACGGGAACTGCGCGGAAGAGACTTGTTTTTTTCACCGCGGACTCAATGCAGTGAATGTCATAGCGGTGTGTTTTTTACGGATATGAATTTTTACAACATTGGGTTGTTTGACGAATATGCCGATAGGGGAAAGGCCCGGGCAACCGATCGCGATGAGGATGTGGGTCGATTCAAAACACCGACGCTTCGCAATATCCAATTGACTGCGCCTTATATGCACGATGGTCATATGAAATCGCTCGAGGAGGTCGTTCGTTTTTACAATGCAGGAGGAACTGCCCACCGAAATAAGGATGGCCGAATACGACCGCTGGGGTTGACGGATGAAGAGCAAGCCGACTTGATTGCTTTCCTGACAACCCTCACCGATTGGAACTTTGTTCAGAATGAGGAATTATTACCTTTGGGAAAATGAGTAGGTATTTTCTCTTTGCACTCTTGATTGGTTTAGCCGTTTTTGCTGGTTGTGAGCCGGAGGTGACAGAGCCGCCATCTGACACACCTTTCTCAGCGACGCCCTACAACTTGGTGATACCTCCTTTTTTTCCGCCGATGGATATTCCTGCCGATAATCCATTGACAGTGGAGGGAGTTGAATTGGGGCGCTATCTTTTTTGGGAAAAGAATCTGAGTGCGGATGGCACGCAGAGCTGTGGAAGTTGTCATTTACCCGAACACGGATTTTCGGACCCCAATCGATTTAGTGCCGGTATCACGGGGGCTCTTGGTACACGTCAGTCGATGGCATTGGTGAACTTGGGTTGGGCATACAACTATTTCTGGGATGGCAGAGCTCATACACTAGAAGAACAGGTTATTGAGCCGATAACAAATCCAATCGAGATGAATAATACGTGGGATAATGCGTTGAATGCACTGCGACAGAATCCCCTTTACCCATCTTTGTTTGAAGCGGCTTATGGTACTCCTGATATAACACAAAATCGCGCTGCCAAAGCCATGGCTTCTTTTCTTCGCACCATGATAAGCGCCAACTCCAAGTTTGATCAGGAACGAGCCGGTACCTATACGTTTAGTCCATTGGAAGGAACCGGATTCAATCTATTTCAGGAAGAGGGAGGAATCAACTCGAATACCGGATTGCCCTGGGGTGGCGGCGATTGTTTTCATTGCCATGGCATAGCCGGCATGCAAATGGGTGATTATCTCATGCACAACAATGGCTTAGATGCTGAATACTCAGCTGATCCGGGAAGAGCCGGGGTTACAGGCAATCCGCTCGATAGCGGAAAGTTTAAAACTCCTACCCTCCGCAACATAGAACTAACAGCTCCCTATATGCACGACGGACGTTTTCAAACGCTCAACGAAGTGATTGCACACTACAATACAGGCGGCCTCGTAAGCACAACCTCCGATCCTTTTATGGAAGCTGCAGGTGGTGGTTTATTTCTCGATGAGCTGGACCAAATGGCCTTGATTGCATTTTTGAAAACACTGACGGATACCTCCTTCCTCAACAACCCAGCATTTAGCGACCCACACTGATGAGCAGTTCAATGCCCGAGGAACTGCGCAAGCACCTCAATAAGGCCAATCAATTCAAGAAGGAGAACAAAAAGTTTCTGCAGAGTTTCGCCCGTAAGAAGGACATCGATAACGCATTTCACACGCTGCATGATGAAGCCTTCCGGAAAATTGACTGCCTCGATTGTGCGAACTGTTGCAAAACAACGTCGCCCATTTTCCGCGATGTAGATATCGATCGCATTGCCAAACATCTGGGCATGAAACCTTCCTTATTCACCGAAAAGTATTTGCACATTGATGAGGATAACGACTGGGTGCTGAACTCATCGCCCTGTGCATTTTTGGGCGACGACAACTACTGCAGCATCTATGAGGTGCGCCCCAAAGCCTGTCGTGACTATCCGCACACCGATCGAAAGAATATGCACCAGGTAATGGATCTTACTTATAGGAATACTATGGTGTGCCCGGCAGTTGCATCGATTGTCGACAAACTCCGCGCTGAACGCGGTTCTCATTAATTCCCTTCACCTGTTTATTCCGAGAGAGAGCATGCGGTATGCTTAATGAGCATAAAGTGTTCTGCCGCTCTGCATGAATGTTGGCGAAAATTTTATCGCCATGAGTTACGCAACCGATTTTGGAACCTTGTTTTTTCCGCGGTATTGCTCTTCGTGCAACCGCAACCTGATGCATTATGAAAAAGCCGTTTGCATGCATTGTCTTTCCGATTTACCACGCCTTCGCATGCACGACGAATGCAACAATGCGGTCGAAAAATTATTCTGGGGAAGAGTGGATTTGCACGCAGCTACTGCCTACTTGAGTATGCCACGCAATGGCATCAGCCATCGACTCATTCATCGATTGAAGTATCATGGCGATCAGGAAGTAGGCGAGAGGCTGGGGGCATTGTTCGCTCACGAATTGCTCGATTCGGATAGAATGAGCAAAATCGATGTAATTGTGCCCGTGCCGCTTCACCCGAAGAAACTGCATGTGCGGGGCTACAATCAGTGTGATTGTATAGCGAGAGGAATGGCTGAAATTTTAGGCGCGGAAGTGTCGCTCAATAATTTGACGCGAACGCATTTCAATGCCTCACAAACCCGTCGAGGTCGCATTTCACGCTGGTCGAATGTGAAGGATATTTTCTGGGTGCGTGAACCGGAGAAGTTGGAAGGCAAGCGAATACTCCTCGTCGATGATGTAATTACCACAGGCGCAACCATAGAAGCTTGCGCTGTTGCACTTCGAAAAATCAAAGACGTTCAGCTTTCGGTCGCCGCGCTTGCAGTGCCCGCATAATAGCAACGACTATATTTGTTCATGTTTATTCGCTTAGCACTTTTAAGTCTGCTTATTTCGCTGCACTCAGTTATAAGTGCACAGCATGTCGTTACACTTATGAATGGTCGCGAAATGACGTGCACTGTATTGGGTGATTCGGGGTCCGTTCTGTTAGTTCAGATGACGAAGCCAAGTGGCAGAGTAATAAGCCGCGAAATCCCCAAAAGCGATATTTTCAGTGTAAAGAAGCAGGATGGCCAAGAGCAAGTTTATTATGCGAAGGATGAGATGATGGGCGATATATATTCTGTTGATGAAATGCGATTTTACCTGGCAGGTGAGAACGATGCTCGACAGAATTTTACGGCATGGCCTACGTTTGCTGTTGGGTTTGCTCTGTGCGCAGGCGTTTCACTTTGGGGTCGCGATGGGTACATCACTGCGATTGGTCCGCCAATACTTTATACGCTTGTGCAGCTTGCTCCGAAGATAAAAATCCGGGAGAAGACGATGAGCCACCCCGATTACAAATACAACGACATCTATGCTGACGGCTATGAACCACCGGCACGCACGCGCAAATTGTCGCGCGCTATGGAAGGTGCTTTTCTCGGTTCCGCAACAGGTGTTGCCTTCTGGTTTCTGTTTCTCAAATAATGAATATCATTCGGTTGATTGTGCAATCGCGCCTCTGGGTTGCGTTGGCTGCTGCATCATGGAGCGTCGAGTCGTTTGTGCGTTGTGATGAATGGGTTCGATGGTCACTCGTGGCCCATATTTTTTTCCTAACCTTGACGGCTTATTTGTTTATGACGGATGATGCTGTGCGTAAGTATCGGCTCTTTGTCCTTATCGCTTTGACAGGAGTATTTGTCACATTCCAGGGTTTTGAATCGAGCGCAATTCTCGTGGCATGTGCACTTCCTGTTCTGTTCTACCGAACACATTGGATGCCGAGCTCATGGAAACTTGCTCGACTTGAGCTGAGAAACATTCCTATTCTGAACAACATGGTCATTGCGTTTTGTTGGGTAATGCTGTGCATGGTTTGGCCCATAAGGAGCACAGGCGAATTATCCGAGCAGGTCCCTTTTGTAATCGCTGCTTTTCTCTGGATCACCGCTCTTTCGATGAGTGAAGACTTGTTCGCAGAGGCCACGCCGGATGCCACGTTGCGATTGTTGGGCACAAGGCGTCTTCGCGCGCTCAGTGTGTTTTTAATCGCTTCAGCTATGATACTTAGCTTCATATATCAAGAAAAGCAGGTGTCTGTTTGGCTTGCATTGGTAGCTTCGCTCACGCTGTTGCTTTTCATGCCGGGCGGAAAAAGAACGCTAGGAAAATCTTGGCTGATCGATGCCATGATTGTGTTGCGTTTTCCATTTTGATTTTATCCTAACACGACATCAAGCGCATGTTGCATAGCTGCAATGGTGCGGTCGAGATCTTCTGTGCTATGCGCGGCAGAAACGAATCCGACTTCATAACCACTGGGGCCCAGGTAAATCCCTTGCTCGAGCAACGAACGGTGAAACGGCGCGAATTTTTTCATTTCCTCGCTGTCAATTTCATCACTTCTTCTAATCGGTTTTTCGTCGGAAAAAGTGACCCAGAAAATGCTGCCAATACTGAACATGTTGAACTTGTAGTTTTTACTGCGTGCATAGCCGAGCACGTTGTTCACCAAATAATCGGTTTTCTCTTTCAGCTCTTCGTAAAATCCGGGACGAAGGCATTCGGTGAGTTGAGCAATTCCCGCTGCCATCGCGACCGGGTTTCCGCTCAGTGTTCCCGCCTGATAGACCGGGCCTTCCGGCGCAACATGATTCATCACCTCTGCGCGTGAGGCATAAGCTCCCACGGGCAGACCTCCGCCAATGATTTTTCCGAAAGCGAGCACGTCGGGTTGTATTCCATAGTAGCCCGATGCTCCTTCGAAACCTACACGGAAACCGCTAATCACTTCATCGAACAGTAGGATGATTCCTTCTCGTGTGCACACTTCACGCAGGTAGCGCAAGAAGTCACCTTCTTGCAAAAGCAATCCATTGTTGGCCGGAATGGGCTCGATGGCAATCACGGCAATTTGTCCGCGATATTCATGAACTGCTTTATCGAGTGCTTCTTTATCGTTGAGCGGAAGAACGATTGTTTCCTTTGCATACGCTTCCGGAATACCGGCAGAGCTGGATGTTCCCAAGGTGGCCAATCCGCTGCCGGCTTTCACCAGCAAGCTGTCTACGTGTCCGTGATAGCAACCTTCGAATTTGATAATCTTGTCGCGCCCTGTGTAGCCGCGCGCCAAGCGTATCGCACTCATAGCCGCTTCCGTTCCGCTGCTCACAAAACGAATCTTTTCGAAATACGGGTGGTTTTTAAGAATGAGCTCGGCCAGTTCGTTTTCCAATCGGGTAGGTGCTCCAAAGCTGCTGCCGTTTGCGACTGTTTCTTGAACAGCTTTTACAACGGCCGGATGCGCATGGCCTAGAATGAGCGGCCCCCACGAGCAGCAGTAATCGATAAACTCGTTGCAGTCTTCGTCCCATACATGTGAACCTTGACCTTTGGCGAAAAATAAAGGAGTGCCTCCTACCGAGCGGAATGCGCGAACGGGTGAGTTCACACCTCCTGGAAAGAGTGTCTTGGCCTTTTCAAAGAGTTCGGCTGATCGAGTTGTATTCATTTTTTCGAAGTTGAATTTTTTGCAGCACTTGGAATGCCTTTGTTTTGTGCGGGTAAAATGCGCGGCGCAAGATACCTTCGCCACCACAAACACACTGTCATGAATTTTCAATTCGATCTGGGCTTTGCACAATCGCTCGACGCTGGCGACAAGCTTTCTTCCTATAGAGAACGTTTTTTGTTTCCGCAGCACCATGGAAGCAATGTTCTGTATTTCACAGGCAATTCGCTGGGACTTCAGCCGAAGGGCGTCAAGGAGGCGTTTGTTGCTGAATGTGATGATTGGGCGAGCTTCGGTGTCGAAGGGCACTTCCTTGCGCGAAAGCCTTGGTATAGCTACCACGAGCGTTTCACGGCAGGTGCGGCAAAATTGGTTGGCGCCCAGGAGAACGAAGTTGTTATGATGAACCAGCTGACGGTAAACTTGAATTTGCTGTTGGTTTCGTTTTATAAACCGGAGGGAAAGCGTCGTAAAATTTTATTTGAATCAAAACCATTTCCTTCCGATCAATATGCGTTCGCTTCTCAGGCGCAATTGCGCGGATTCAACCTAAGTGATGTATTGGTGGAATTGCTTCCGCGAGAAGGTGAATTGACCTTGCGCACTGAGGATATTGTTAAGGCCATTCGCGAGCTCGGCGATGAGCTTGCACTGGTGTGTTTTGGTGGTGTCAACTATTTTACAGGTCAGCTGTTCGACATGAAGGAGATTACTTCTGTTGCACACGAAGTGGGAGCTCTCTGTGGGTTTGACCTCGCTCATACTGCAGGCAATGTGCCGCTGTCGTTGCACGAATGGAATGTGGATTTCGCATGCTGGTGCACTTACAAGTATCTGAACAGCGGACCCGGAAGTGTTGGAGGCGTGTTCGTACACGAACGTCATGCAACGAATCGCGAATTGTTCCGCCTGGCAGGTTGGTGGGGACACAACAAGGAAACCCGCTTTAAAATGGGCCCCGATTTCGATCCGATTCCAACAGCTGAGTCATGGTCGATGAGCAATGCGCCTGTGTTTAATATGATTGCTCACGAGATTTCTCTTGGAATTTTCTCGGAAGTGGGAATGACTGCGCTTCGCGAGAAGTCACTCCTTCTAACTGCCTATCTCGATTTCGTTTTGAAAGAAGTGATGCGTATCACCGGACAAAAGTTGACGCGCATTACTCCGGAAGACCCTGAGCAGCGCGGATGTCAGCTGTCGGTGATAGTCGAAGGCCATGACCGGAAATTGGTAAGCACACTCTATGAGCAAGGAGTGGTTGTGGACTGGCGTGAACCCAATGTGATACGCTTGGCACCTGTGCCGCTCTACAATTCGTTCGTCGATGTGTATCAACTCGGCAAAGTGCTCGAGCAGATTTTCACGCGTTGATTAAAGTCCGAGCAACACTTCTTCAGCGCTCTTGCCGCTAAACAGCATACGCTCAGGATTCTCCAGCATATCCTTTACTTTCACCAGGAAGCTCACACTTTCGCGGCCATCGATGATGCGGTGGTCGTAGGAAAGTGCAACGTACATGATGGGGCGAATTACCACCTGACCATTTTCTGCAACCGGACGTTCAACGATGTTGTGCATGCCTAGGATGGCGCTTTGCGGAGGATTGATGATCGGAGTCGAAAGCATGGATCCGAATACACCACCATTGGTAATAGTGAATGTACCGCCTTGCATTTCGTCGACTGTAATTTTTCCATCGCGCACTTTCTTGGCGAGATCACCAATGTTGCGCTCAATATCAGCGAGGCCCATCATTTCTGCATTGCGAACAATCGGTACCATCAAACCTTTTGGTGATGAAACAGCAATGCCGATGTCGGTATAATCGTGATAAACAATTTCTCCATTTTCAATGCGTGCATTCACCGCCGGGAAAGTGAAGAGTGCTTCCGCACATGCTTTGGTGAAGAACGACATGAAGCCAAGCCCTACGCCATGTTTTTCCTTGAACACATCCTTGTACTTGGCGCGCAAGTCCATGATGGGCTTCATGTTCACCTCGTTGAAGGTGGTGAGCATGGCCGTATTGTTCTTCACACTTACCAAACGCTCGGATATCTTCTTACGCAGGTTCGTCATTTTCTCGCGGCGCTCAGTGCGTGCTCCGCTGTGACGTGCAACACTTGCTGTGTCGAAACCGGCTGCCATGGCCGCGAGCACATCGCCTTTGGTG
>JAIYBR010000136.1 GCA_027488435.1 Flavobacteriales bacterium | reverse complement strand
TTGTATTCAAACCAAAAATCGAAGATGTCACCAACCAAAAAGATCTCAGCGGCATCGGCTCGCGCGGCCTCCAACCAGGCAACGACTTTCTTTTCACGCACGATACTAAGCTCTTCATTGGGCGAGCCCAAATGGAAGTCGGAGGCGAAGTAAATCTTGTTGCGTGCGTTCAACATCAGGATTAGCGGTTTGCTATGGTTTCGGCAATCTTGAACGGATTCATATTGTTCATGTTGAATTCGAACAGAATACTCTGCGCGAATGTAAGTGAGCGCTCATTTACTTCATCTCGTATGTTACTTGAATAAACCAGAGGCATATATACCTTGAGAACATTGGGTATGATACGTACGCAGACTCCGGCATTCCACAAAGTTCGCACGCTCGTATTTGTGACGATGGTGCTGTTTGCGTCCTCGTTGTTCTTCAATGTTGCTATACCGCCATAAAGCCCGAGTGGAAGTTTGAATGGAACATCTATTTCGGTGCTGAGAGATAGTAAGTAAGCGTTAGCAGATTGCAGCGTTGGCGCGGCAAGTCCACCTTGTGTGCGCATGAGTTGCTGCGAAACTAATCCGGTTTGTTGGTCGCGTCCGAGGAACAATCCTTCGTATAGATAATCACCACGCAGCCCATTTCCGGGACTATCACCGTTTGCACGAACGCCACCGTATTGTCCGGCCGCATTCAGATAAAAACCATTGCCCAAACCTGCATAGAGTCGGGTGCGGATTTTTTTCGCGCCTTTGCCTTTGTACACCCATTCATGATTTAGTGTGTGTTGGTGCATGACTTTTTGATTCGTAAAGTCCCCCATTTCTACCTGGCTATGCCACACAAAAGTGCTGCGAGGTAATTTCTTCTTGATTTCGAAATCAACGCGCCATTGATCAGCGCGCATGGTCTCATCAGAGCCTTGTGGCACATAAAGAAAATCGTTGAACTTAGGCTTGTTATCTTCTTTGTACCATTCACCTATGTTGAAGTAGGAGAGGCGTACACTGCCACTCCAATCTTTTGCGGTTCTATTTCTGAAAAGCTTGTATTGGATGTAGGGATTCAAAACATCGTAACTACGAAACGATTTTTCAGCGTCTAATACAGAAGTTGAAATACCAAAACGACGAGCCAGGAGTCCTGCGCCCCAAGTGCCATTGTTATATTCAATATTCGCGAATCCGGCTATTGTTCCCGAGTGAAAGCTATACATGGGAGATACGTTCCATTGAAAGTTTTTGCGAGGAAGTATTCGATTATGAATGCTGGCACCAAACATCCATTTATTATATTCATTCCAACCCACAAGCGGTATCCAGAATAATTGTGATTTTTCCGGATTGTCGATACTACTCAGAAATTTGAATGTTGTCGGCTCCAACGTTCGCAGTATGCCTTTTGTTCGCAGCGTGTTGTCGTTACGGTTGTATTCGGGAATGCCCGGAATGGGGTTGACTTTGATAACATCACCCTTCTCAATTGAGACGTTTACTCGAGTGCTACTTCCAGGCTTAATGCCTTCTGTCCATATGATGGATTTAGACTGTCCATCGCGTATAACTTCCAGAGCAAAGGGCGATTCTATGTGTCCCCGGTTTTTGACCTTGACAGAATAATTGCCGTCCTTCGATTTGCCAGAACGAACAGCATAGTCAACATGCTTTACCGTAGGAATTAGTTCGTCAAAGAACCAATCAAGATTTTTCCCTGAGGTCTTTTCGAATATTTCTTCCAAATCGTCGGGAGCTGGATGTTTGAATTTCCAAGCTTCGAAGTAGGCAGCCATGCAGCGATTCATTTCGGCCTCACCGAGGTAAGCCATGAGATAATTAAAGGCTAGGGCTGTTTTTTTATAGACAATTCCTCCGTAGTTAAGATCTGTATAGTCGTCACTCGTTGCCTGAATGGGCTGGTCTTCTCCGCTGCGAGCGGCGATGAGATAGGGCAGCTCTTCGGTGAGGTAGCTGTATGAAAGGTTTTCAAGTCCAAGAATTTTTTGGATGTCGATTGTTCCAACTTGAATCCCTAATTGCATGTCGGCCGTGCTATCCTTGCGCGAAGCCATGAGTGTACGTGTTTCAAAAAACGAATTGATCCCTTCATCCATCCAGGCATTATCTCGTTCGTTGCTTCCGAGTATGCCGTAGAACCAGTTGTGACCCACTTCGTGAATAATAACCGTGCGGAGTGTCGTTGCATTACTCGAGCCTCCAATGACCGTTACATTGGGGTACTCCATACCACCGCCTGCGCTGATGGTGCCATCTACTGCGGTGCATACATCATAAGGATAGTCGCCCGACCAAAGTGAGTAGTAATAGAGTCCGTCATTGATGGAGCGGATTCCTTCTTCTTCCCAAATGTCTTTTTCAGCAGGAGTAAAAAGCGCCCATGTCGTAACTTTTCGTTTGCTTGCGGGCAATTCTACTTCTCCCTTTCGGACTATCCAGCGCTTGTCTGCAAACCATCCGAAATCGTGCACATTGTCTTGTTTGTAGTGAAGCGTTTTCAGGTTCGAAGATGAAGGAGGAAAGTCCATCGTGTTTTCAAGCCCTTCTTCCTTGGCGAGTCGATTCATTCGCTCTATTTCCGATTGAGTCTGCAGGTTACCGGTAGCTCCCACTGTATAGTTTTCGGGCAACGTAATCTTTACGTCGAAGCTTCCGAATTCGCTGTAGAACTCACCCTGTGTGAGGTAGGGAATAGGGTGCCAGCCTTGCGCATCGTACACCGCCGGTTTAGGGTACCATTGTGTGATTTGGTAGCTTTCATCAATGTGCCCCAAACGTGAGATAGATCCGCTCGGAAGTTTCACATAAAAGGGTGTGCTAACGCGAATGGTTTCGCGCGGCTTCAATGGTTTAGGTAGGTTAAGCACAGCGATGTCTTCTTGGCCTTCAAAGTATTCCCAATTCACTTGAGTACCATCTACTTTGAAGTCGAGCGAGTCGATGTAGCCTTTAGCGGTTGGTTTGGCCCACAACATAAAGAAATCGCCTTGACGGAATTTCTGTTTTGACATGGCGGTCTTCGCGTTTTTATAGGCGTTGGGCCAAAGGTGGATGTACAGTTTGTCAAGTGTGTCGGGGCTTTGGTTAGTATACTCGAACGTTTCGAAAGCCGACAGCGAGTGTTCCTGGTCGTTGAGTTTGACAGCTATAGTATAGTCCACCTTTTGCTGGAAGTAATTCGACTGCTGAGCCATAAGAGTGCTGCCAAGCAGCAAGACCAATAGGAAGGAAAGGGTCTTCATAAACGGAGATAAAATAGTTTGTTGCGAAAATAGTCGCTAGAGCGCAATGGTATGAAAAGCAACAGCGCCCCTTGCGAGACGCTGTTACCTATCAACTGTTACAAATACGGGCCGGCTAGCGGCCATAAATCGCTTTGAGCTTCTCCTCAAGCAGAGGACCACGCAAGTTGTGGCCGAGTATCTTTCCTTCTTTGTCTACCAGCACGGTAAACGGAATTGAATGCACATTGTATGTTTTGGCTGCTTCGCTATCCCACCACTTCAAGTCGCTTACGTGGTTGGGCCAAATAAGTCCGTCTTGTTTGATGGCTTCCAGCCAGGGTTCTCGCGCTCTGTCGAGCGACACCGAAAATACCTCAAATCCGTCTTTGTTGTATTTGCTATAAGCCGAAACCACATTTGGGTTTTCCCTTCTGCAGGGGCCACACCAGCTGGCCCAAAAGTCGATGAGTACGGTTTTGCCTTTAAGGTCACTTAGCTTGCGCAATTTGCCTTGTATATCGTTGAGGGCGATCTCTGGTGCAGGCTGTCCTACTGCAATAGTTGAGCTGGTTTCGGCTGCTTGCTGTTTGCCGGGGTTACTCAATTTTGCTAATTCCTGTTTCATGGCCTTGTAAAGAAGAGTATGACCAAAGCTATCATTCAGGTTGGCGAAAATCTTATGAAAGGTCGCGAGCTCGGTACGCGGATCCAGACGCTGTATGGCGATCAGCGCAGCGGGTGAAGATTCGTGCGTCGTTAGCCAATCTTTGATGCATTTAACCATTTCACGTCGGTTGTCGGCTAAGCTCTGATTGAGCATTTGTTTTTCTTCGATGCTTACATCCGATTGGGTAATCAGCTGGCGCGCCTCCAAGTCTTTCTTATCGAATGGAGCGCATTTAGTTTCGAGTTCATGCAGTTCTTCCGAATGCTCAGAACCACAAATGGTCGCCGATACCATGATGTCGCCAAATGAAGCTTTGACCGAAGTCGATTCAGTGCTGTCGGTAATAAGTGCCAGCGAGTTTTCTTTGTCAATGACGATGCGATAATAATTGAGCTCGAGTGGTTTTGATGGCACCAATAAAAAGCTTCCATCGGTCGCAATCACTGAAGAATCGGTAAAAACCATACGATTGTTTACAAACCGTTCAAGGAAGATTGTTTTTCCTTCGGCACCCTCAATTTTTCCTTGAATGGAACCCTTTTGCCCGGAGCTGCATCCTGTCACAGCTATCGCCGTGAACCCAATAATTATCGAAGTCGCTGAAATTCTGAACTGTAGCATTCGTGATTGAAATCAAGTCGAGCGAAGCAGCTGAACGAAGGCCGACTCATTGCTTAGAAACGCAACGGTAATAGGGATAACAAAAATGGGAATGCCATCCGGGACCGTTATATTTCTCAGGCGAACTGCGTCTTTTTCGGTAGTCACTATAGCCTTGGCGAAAGTACCGTATTTCGACCATACCTCTTCAATCTCCTTTCGTGAAAAAGTGTGATGATCTGCAAACGATTCGAAATAAACCGGTTGATAACGCGTGTCGAGATATTGCCGAAAGGTGCTGTCATCGGCAAGACCGGCCAATCCTATCACTTTACTGCCTGGAGGCAGCGCGGCAGCCGATCCGCTTAGAGGGTAGGCATCGCCATATTCCATGCACGTGAAGAAAACCTGCTGATTCTTTCTCGGTCGAATGGCTTTTACCGTCAATTCCTGTTCTTCGCGACTCAGGTAATCGGGGCATTTCGTTACTAAGATCGCGTCGGCCCTGCGCGCCGATTGCTTGATATCTCGGAGAGAGCCACCCGGCAGTACGAAATCTTTCCAGTATGGATTGTCGTAGCAGGTAAGTAAAATGTTCAAGTCTCCTTGAAGCTTGCGATGCTGAAAGGCATC
>JAIYBR010000037.1 GCA_027488435.1 Flavobacteriales bacterium | reverse complement strand
TTTATCGAAGAGGGAACCTGGTCTATGGAAGCTGTCAACATGGTAAAAAACAAAGCCATCGAAATTTTCCGTCGCAGGTCACTTGAGAAAGGTATTCTCGCCGAAGCCGAAAAAAAGGGAACGTCTAGCCTCCAACTTTTCTTTAAATCGCTTGGCTTTAAGGATGTTTTTATTAAAAACAAAGGATAATCAAACCTGCATCTCCTATCGGGCAAATCACAAAATTCGATACAGAAATTTCTCTTACAACACCCATCGCAAAGTCAAACATGACACACATTCCTAAGTCATTTTTAAAGTCGCTCGACGAAATAGCATTAGCTAATTTCTATGAAGCCAAGCAACGCTATATTTTACATCTTGGCGAAAGCCTCATTATGCACTTAAGCTCGTTCGTTCTGGCGGAGTATCGCGATTCAGGATTGACTTATATGAAAGTGGAAAAGGATATCTTCAACATGAAGAAGTCGCTTTCGTTGGGTATTTATGTTGGATGGATTCGAGATACGGCTCAATTTCTGGCCAAACATGAAAAACCATCGCTACTTCATGATTATCTGACGAAAGGTCAATCGAACCCAGAGTTATCGTTGTTCATTGTATCCTACGATAACTTCAAAAAGGTGCTCGAGTCGGAGCAGCCGGAACCTCTTCTCGAACAAGCACAAAAGCTCATGAAGGGTTCGACACTTAAAAACGTTTGCCTCAATGATTTTCTGAATGCGTTTGTGCAACTGCGCAATAAGATTGCACATCCTATTTATGAAATAGACAACAAAAAAGGGAAAGGCAAAATGATTAGCTGGCCTTTCAATGACGACTACTATCGCTTCATGCTACCCACACTCGAAGTAGCCATCAAAAAGGTTATGGAAGACCTGCGTGAGCTATGGGAATATGATCAATATGTAGTTAGTGAAGTTGAAAAAAACACAGCTGTAGTTAGCGACGAAACAGGGTCGGCAACCCGCTCCGTGGCCCTGCCCCGCCCTATCTCCGAAGAGTTGAAAGTACTACTCAATAATAACAACCACCTCCTTATTAATGACTGGTCTGAACTTCTCAAACCAAAGGAAGAAGCCGTTATCGAAATCCACCGAGAGCAGGAAGAATTGCGTAAAATATCGAGCATCGGTGAACTGAAAAACAACATCACTCATTGCCTTGACGACGGACAGATAAGCGTCGAAGAATTCAAGTTTCTGGAATCAATCACCAAGTCGAAACTGGGCATAAGCAGCGAGGAGCTTCGTGCGCTCATTATTCAGACAGCTAATGAAATGGGCATTGACAATCCGTTTCCGGAGGTAGATACCCGATTTGTAGAGGCGATTGACAAGGCGATAAAAGGTCGGTCTTTTAATGTGCTGGTGTTAAAACTGATGGGTGAGCAATATGGTGTCACAGCAGAAGATTTCGAAAAGCTCGTCGATTCACGTGCCTATGCCCTGGGGGTATCGCCTGCCGAAGCTCGTCAATCGGATTATCATCAGTTCGACACACAAGGACTGAAGATCTATCAGTCTTTAGCTATGGCGCGCATGTGGCTTATGAGTATAGCCAAACTGAATACCGGTGAGAATTTTAAGAACAATGGAAAATCCAACGACAGCAAAACGAAAGAATACTGGCATATGTTCGCATTCAAAAGCGTACAACAATTTGCCGAATACAAACTGAAAACATTGCAACAGGAAGGAGGCCTGCAATGGACAACGAAACAAAATCAATGGCAAATTGGGAATATGACTTCCTATGCATGGTGCAGTATTTATCCTTTGGATGCTCCTACCAAAGCTGCGCTCGCTCTTCATATTTCGGCCTACTCCAACGGCGATGTAGCCGTTGGATTTTTACCCGACTGGAAAGATCAGCGCGACATGGAGCATTTCGGTTTGCTTCAATATCACACACGAAAAAATCTTCGCCGATTCTTCGATAAATACCTAACGGAGTTCTACAAATATCCCGACCTCGTGCTTTGGGACCGAATGACTGAAAGATCTTTCGCTCCGATTACAGACGTCATAGAAAAATATCCCTGGTATTTTGAAGCGGATTACAGCTTTGAACAAATCCAATTCAGCCAAACCTTCCTGCGTACCATTGAAAATCCGGGCCTTTTATCAGAGTCTTTCGATATAGCCTTCAACCTGTTCAATGCACTTATACCGGAAATCACCCAAGACTATCTGCTTGCACTACCAGAATTAAATGACGTGCTTGCAAAACAGGAGTCAGACATTCTTTCGTTAATAGGCCAAGCAAAGGAAATGCTTTCGGAATACACCGGCAATATGGAAAGTGTCGAAATGGAAGTGGACGTAAAGCGAGGATTGCTTGGGTTCTATTTACAAGAGAAAAAAGAAGGAGCACCTGTTTACATCCAAATGCGATTTACGGCAGATTACAATGAAGCAAAAATTCATTGTGATATCAAGGTGCGATGCAGCCATAACCAAGAGGAACTGCACGCGCTCATCGATAATCAGTTGTCGTCACTTTCATTTGAACAACTTCCTTTTGAGAGATTGTACCGGAAAAGCTGCCTGATATTACGACGAACAATGGACAACGTGAGCGCTGATTCTTCGCTTATTCTTGGCTCTCTCCGCACATTCCTGCAATCACTTACGGAGTGTTTCGCATCAACGGGCATACAAATTCTCGGGTTGCGACCGGTTGTAGCCAAAAGTGAAACCTACATGCCATTAGCGAACGAAGTACTCGATGGACTTCTGGCATCGGAGCAAGATCGTTTTTCAAACAACCTGAAAAAGGAGCGAAACATCAGCAATAAACTGATGTATCTCGATTACAACAACTCCAACAAAAAGCATGGCAATCATTGGTTGGGATATGGTATAGACTGGCGCAACCCTGCAGACCCGCATTGGATAATGCTCTTGCATCTGCAAAACACCTTTACAGGTGCGACCTTGGCGGCGAAGATGGAAACATTTGCCACGTCATATGGATATTCTCTGCACAGCACGGGCAAAACACCTGAATCGAAAAATGCTAGTTGGCGAATTGAGCAAGCTACAGACGAGCAGATTTCGGCCTCTAGTGAATACAATAGGAATCATGCGGCCCGACTATGTCGCTTAAACAGCGAGCATAAATATGCGAATTGGAGTGCGCGCTCATGCGATGAAAAGCAATGGATTCAATTGGATTTGGGCACTGTTAACTATGTTTGGGAAGTCGCTGTCCAAGGGCGATTCAACCGGGAGCAATGGCTCACTCGCTTCGATGTCTTGACAAGTGAAAATGGAAAAGACTGGCAAGTCGCAGCAGAAAACCGCCAGGGACCATCCGGTTGCGACGACATTATTTCGGTTGCATTCGACAAGCCTATTGCAGCACGTTATGTTCGCATACACGCTCGCGAATGGCATGGATGGATTAGTTTGCGCTTCGATGTTTTCGCTGGCGAGATTGAACCCGCTCAATTGACCATTGAAAAGAAGTGGATGTTAGAAGGTAAAACCGCCGACTCTATAACTTCGATTACAAAAGACGAACTTCAAAGCATTTACAAAGAGTTTGCAGGTGAATTTAGTATTAAGGTATAAAATTAAATTCCCTGTTTAACGATGCGAAACCTTCTTATCATCCTTGTGGTTGGATTGGTATTGTTCGTTGTCCTGTTTTTCATTTATAGGTCTGATGATCGCTCACAATCCAGACAAGAAGAACAAACAGAAATAGTTCAAGGTAACCTAAATGATTTTTCGGAAAAGTCACAAGAAAAAAATAGGACTATACCTCCTGGGGCACACCCTGAATGGCCGGACGTTCGTGATGAGAAGGACGTTATTTCCTATTCAGGCTTTTCACTACTGTATGATGAAAAACACGAGCAAGCGCGTTGGGTGGCTTATGAGCTAACGCAAGCCGAGACGGTAAAGGGTGTTGAGCGAAGTAATAATTTCAGGGAAGACCCCAACATTTCGACACGAAGTGCAAGCAACGAGGACTACTCAAAATCGGGATACGACCGCGGGCACCTAGCTCCGGCTTCTGACATGGGCTGGTCGACCACATCCATGGAAGAAAGTTTTTATTACAGCAATATGAGTCCGCAAAATCCAGGGTTTAATCGGGGTATCTGGAAAAAGCTGGAGACACAGTTGCGCAATTGGGCTAGTGATCACGATGCTATTTATGTTGTAACTGGGCCTGTGCTCAGTGAGGGATTGCCTACAATTGGCCCCAATAGAGTCTCAGTGCCAAAGTATTATTATAAAGTGATACTTGATAACCAAGAGCCCGGCTTGCATGGCATTGGATTCATACTACCCAATGAACCTTCGAAGCTATCTCTGTCATCGTTTGCCGTTTCGATCGATAGTGTTGAGAAAGTCACGGGCTTGGATTTCTTTCCTACTCTTCCTCCGGGTTCGCGGGCACTGGAAGGAGAGAGTTGTTTTAAATGTTGGTGACTACATTGTGAAAACCACCTTCACGGAGGGCCTAATAATCACTCCCTACTCACCCCTAGTCCACCAGCAGAAGTATAATAATAGGACGGAATTGCCACTACAGGAGAACTGTCATACATCGATTGGTAGTTGAGCTGAATAGAAAACCAGTCGTTCAATTTGAAGGTGAGGTTGACCTGACTGGTCAGGCGCCATTGGAAGTTGGCAGAAAACGGAAATTGAAAAAAGTTGACAATACTTAGTTCAACATTTTCAAATAGATCGGCATTGAGGCGAACGACTTCGTTGGCCTTCCATTGACGAACCAGTCGCTCGCCGGCTGATCCATCGGGGCTGCCTGAAAGATTCCAACGCTCCTCTTCCTGCATAGCACCTGTGGAACATTGCAG
>JAIYBR010000097.1 GCA_027488435.1 Flavobacteriales bacterium | reverse complement strand
CAAAACAAAAGATCAAATCAAAGAAGAGCGCCGAGAGGGAAAAAAAAAAATAGACAACATACTCGACAAAATTGGACGTTCCGGATATGAAAGTTTGAGTCAAGCTGAAAAAGACTTCTTGTTCAAACACTCTCAGAAATAAACCGAATCAAAGTCTTAGTCGTTCAAAAAGCTACGCCTATTTTTGAACCATGCCAACAGCAGCCACTACTCCCAGCATTCAAAAAAAACACTGGTTTTTGCTGGCCATTAATATCGCTGCTGTTGTTCCGCTACTACTCGCCTATGCCGCAGCAAATTTTCCGCCGAGCACGCTAGGTTATCTCACGCTATTCGGATTGGCCTATCCATTTTCACTGTTAGCCAATCTTGCCTTCATTCTTATCTGGATTTTCAAGAATCGCAGGTACGTTTTCATTTCCGCGCTTGCGATTTTAATGGGGCTCAACCACCTTACAGCTTTCTTTCAATTCAGTACGTCGGGATCGGTCGATTCAAAAGCCAATCAACTGAAAGTACTGACGTACAACGTTCATGTCTTTGATGTGTTTGACAAAAAGAATGGCGCTGAAACGCGCGATGCCATTTATGACATGCTCCATCGCGAACAGGCAGATGTCATTTGTTTTCAGGAATTCTATCAATCGGAAAAATCGAAGTCGTATCCCACGCGCGACACGCTGATCAAATTCCTCCCAACTAAATACTATCACGAGCGCTACACACACGCCATCAGCGGTCAACAATACTTTGGCGTGGTAACACTTTCAAAATACCCCATTGCAGAGCGTGGGTTTGTGCCTTTTGCAACGGACGTAAATAATTTCTGCATTTACACAGACATTGTAAAAACCGGCGATACAATTCGTGTCTACAACGCCCATTTGCAGTCAATACGTTTCAAAAAGGAAGACTATGATTTGGCGAATGGAAAAACAGAGCAGAACGAAATTGATGACGCAGGAAAAAGAATCGCACGTCGATTAAAAACCGCTTTTGTAAAGCGTCAGGAACAAGTCGATCGTATTTCAAGCCACATGAAGGAATGTAAGTATCCAGTAGTACTCTGCGGCGACTTCAACGACCCGCCGGTTTCCTATGCTTATTGCACGCTGGCGGAAGGACTAAAAGACTCATTCAAAGAATGTGGAAACGGCATTGGCAATACGTATATCGGCGCATTTCCCTCATTTAGGATAGACTACATACTACACAGCCCTCTTTTCGAAACAATCGATTACAGTACTTTAAGCGAGGAGTTGAGTGACCATCATGCCGTAACAGCCACGCTGCAGTGGAGAAAGGAAGATATTCAATAGTTACCTTCTCAAATTCTTGCGGTAAGCAGCAGCCTCAACGAAGTATTTTCTTGGCACATACAGCATTCCGAAGCACTCACCATCTTCCTTGTTGAGATGTTTATGATGAATTTTATGAGCCTTTCGTATTGCACGGAAATAAAGATTGTCAGTTCGTGAAAACCAATCAAAGCGCTGATGAATCAAGACGTCATGTATGAGGAAATACGAAACACCGTAAAGTAAAATACCAATTCCCACAAAGAATCTCCAGTCGAAAGCAGCCATTGAACCGAACACAATCATCAAGCAACTCGGCACAGCAAAGATTAAGAAAAATGCATCGTTCTTCTCAAAAAACCCACCTCTTGGCTGGTGATGGTCTTCGTGAAAATACCACATCCACCCATGCATAACAAATTTGTGCGTGCACCAGGTAATGCCCTCCATGAGGATGTACGTTAACAAGGTTACCAGAACTCCCATCATGACAACTTCAATTTTATATGGGCCATTGCTTCAGGCAGCGCAATTTTAAACCATTCTGTATAATGAGTCGGATTGATTTGAACATCAATATAGACATCATGAACGGCCATCCATTTCCAATCGCAAACTTCCTCATCACAAATAACAGGTGATTGATTTGTAACACCGAAAAATACATGATCGAATTCGTGTTCGATGAGATTATTATCGAGGTCAGCCCTGTAGATGAAATGAAACTCTTTCCTCATGGTGCAAGACATACCCATTTCTTCCTTAAGTCTTCTTTCCGCAGCCGTTTCAAGCGTTTCGCCTTGCATTGGGTGAGAACAACAGGTATTGGTCCACAATCCGGGGCTGTGGTATTTGCTTAGCGCCCTTCGCTGAAGCATCATTTCACCCCTATCGTTGAATAGAAAAATAGAAAAAGCCCTATGCAACAAACCCTTCTCATGGGCCTCCATTTTTTCCATGACACCTATTTCAGAGTCATCCTCATCGACCAGTACAACCTGATTGATATTCATCTTGTCACAGAATTAAATGAGGTTCAAATTGTTTTTAATGTAACAAGACATCAACAACGCATACTTGCTGGAATTAGGAATGCGAATGCGTTCTTCCATGATACGATGACTTGGAATAGAACGAATTTTTGAGAACAGTCTTCTATAATAAACGTAAGCGATTAGCACACCCAAGCGGGCATCCTTCGGCAACATCAGTATTCCCTTGTAAGCAACATCAAAATCCTCCTCAATCTCTTCTTCGATGCGTGCCTTCATTTCGTCATCGAAACGCTGAAAGTCGAGACCAGGGAAATAAGCGCGACCAAGGCCATTGAAGTCATCTTTCATATCACGCAGAAAGTTGATTTTCTGAAATGCAGCACCCAAGCGCATGGCGAAGGGGGTGAGTTTTTTATACTGCTCGTCATTGGCCTCGGTAAACACCTTCAAGCACATGAGACCCACCACTTCTGCCGAACCTAAAATATAGGCCTCATATCCTGCTCGATCATATTCCTTTTGTTGCAAATCCATCTCCATACTGATCAAGAATCGATCGACTAATTCAAAGTCGAAATTATATTCATGATACACCATTTGGAATGCGTGTAAAATGGGATTAAGTGAAACTTTGTGTTCAATGGCGTGCAACGTGTCGCGACGGAAATTGCGCATGAGTTCCTCTTTATTAAACTCATGCAGTGTATCTACAATTTCATCGGCATATCGCACAAAACCATATACGCCGTATATAGCATTCTGGAAACGTTGGTGCAATAGTCGAATTCCTGCACTGAAACTGGTGCTATAAGCCTGGGTTGCCGTTTTACTGGCTTTGAAAGAAACAATGTCGAATATTTCGCGCTGGTTATGGGACATAGTCGTAATTAACTTTTTTGAAAATATTTCTCTACCTCATCAGCTACAATTTGACCGCTGATGATGCTGGGTGGAACTCCCGGGCCTGGAACGGTGAGCTGTCCGGTGAAAAAAAGATTTTTCACCTTTTTACTTTTCATGCGCGGCTTCATGATGGCCGTTTGCATGAGTGTATTGGCAAGGCCATAGGCGTTTCCTTTGAAGGCATTGTAGTCGTGAATAAACTCCTCGTGTGCGTATGAACGCAAATACTCAATGTGCGGTTCTAAATCCTCTCCCGTATGCTTTTTTATGCGCTGCAAACACATTTTCAAATAGCGCGTTCTTTCCTCTTCCGTGCTTGTAAGCCCAGGAGCCACAGGAATTAGGATAAAAAGATTTTCCTTCCCGTCAGGAGCAACAGAAGTGTCTGTAGACGAGCTGCAGCATAAATAGAACAAGGGATTTTCGGGCCATGAAGGAGAATCATAGATTTCACTCGCATGCCTGTCGAAAGGCTCATCGAAAAATAAGTTGTGATGCAGTATACCTTTTACTTTTTTGTTAATACCCAAATAGAAAAGTAATGAAGACGGCGACATCACTCGGCGCTCCCAATATTCATCTGAGTAAGAGCGATATTCTTTTGCGAGCAATTTTGATTCAACGTGCTGATAATCTGCAGCAGCAACAACAGCATCGAATCGCTCTGTTTTCCCGTCAAATGAAATAGCATGCGCTTCATTCTGACTTACATCTATTGCGTTCACCTTACTGGAGGTAGTAATTCGAACACCCAACTCTCCTGCTAGGCGTGTCATTGCTTCTGCAATTTTGCACATACCACCCTGGGGATACCATGTTCCAAGCATGATGTCAGCATAATTCATCATGCTGTACATGGCAGGAGTTTTTTCCGGCTTGGCACCCAGGAAAAGAATTGGAAACTCGAGCAACTGAATAATTTTCGGGTGCGTGAAGAACTTCTTTGCATGGTCTGTAAATCCCGAAAATAAATGCAGTCTAAACGATTCAATCAAGAGACGAGGTTGAGCAAACTCGAGAATACTTAGCGAAGGCTTCCAAACGAAATCGGCCATGCTTACGTCGTACTTAATCTTCGCCTCGGCCATGAACCTATCCAGCTTTGCAGAGGCACCGGGCTCAATTTCCTCCACCATTTTTTTGAACTCCGCATACGCTGCAGGAACATCGAGCGGAGGTCCATCTTGAAAGAAAACGCGGTAAGAGGGATCTAATCGTTTCAACGTATAATAGTCGCTGACTTTTTTTCCGAATCGATTAAAAAACTGTTCAAACACTTCCGGCATCCAATACCAAGATGGCCCCATGTCGAATGAATAGCCTTCATGCTTGAATACTCTGCCACGGCCACCGGTTTCGGCATTTTTCTCCAGAAGAGTTACCTCAAATCCTTTTTGGGCTAAAGAACATGCAGAAGCAAGACCGGCAAAACCAGCTCCTATTACGGCAATTTTTTTGACTTGTGAAACCTGCATTTGTTTAACGTTGAAAGCTACGCAATAAACAAACACAAAATGGAATGGTTCAAGAACTTAACACATTCCTATGACTGCAAAGGGTCAAGAAGACTACTTCAACTTGATACGCTGCCCCAGCTGCAAAGTGCTGGATTCTTTGATGCGATTGAGCTTGCAAAGCGTGCGAATGGAAGTACCATTCTTTCGAGCTATAGAAGACAAACTATCGCCACGCTTCACTACGTGATACTTAGACTTGGCTGATTTACCGCTTTTTCCGGACGCATTACGAGCGGCAATTGTCTGAGGCGAAACCCCCGATTCATCAAAGTGGTTGGGCAAAAGTGTAAACGCTGAGGAAAGCAATGCCTGAGCAGAGGGATTCACCACCAATAACGGATCAAACGCCTGCCCCTTGTATCGGAGTTCAAAATGAAGATGAGAACCATACGATCTTCCGGTGTTGCCTCCGAAGCCGATGATATCACCAGCTTCTACATGATCTCCGGGAATTACATTGCGCTGTGACAAATGTGCGTAAAGCGTTTCGAGGCCGTTGTTATGTCGAACCACTATCACATTTCCGTAGCTCGAATGGTATTGAGAAATCCTGACCATACCTTCAAAAGCCGCGAAGACATTATCACCAACCTCCAAATCTATATCGAGTCCATAGTGCATTCTACCCCAGCGTGGACCGAAAGGGGAAGTCATGATTCCAGCAGCAGGGTAGTGAAAATCGCAATCGACGTAAGCCAACTGAAATCGTATTCCTGTTCCAACCGAAGAACGATCAGCTCGATTAGCGAAAAGATTTTTCGTATCCCAGCTGGAATATGATTCATACGCCGGTATTATCTGGATTGAATCGAGTTTCGTAAAGAGTTGAAGCTCTGCTTCTCTATCGTTGAACAGCGCTACAGAGTTCATTTCCTCTTCCGTTGCCCCACCTGCGTGAGGCAGAACTGAGTCGCTTTTCTGAAGTTCTAATTCCGAAAACAACTCCTCGTCAAACTCCTGAGCCGATATAATTGCGCTCGAGAATGAGAAAGTGAGAAATAAACAGAATGTATGGATTGATTTTTTCAAAGCGTGGCGAAAATAAACAGGGAAACTTCATTTCATGCTCGTAGCGCAATTCTCAGTTCTAAACAAAACGTTAATTTCGACCAAATGGCAGTATAGGTTCGACAGAACTTATTGATTCACATCATCGAATTAGGCAGTCCGCTCCTCCTACTTTTGCGCATCGAAACCAGTTTATGAACGAAAACAACTTGGACATACTTGCCTTTGGCGCTCACCCCGACGATGTAGAAATCAGTTGCGCAGGCACGCTGATTAAATCAATTGAACAAGGAAAAAAGGTAGGCATCATTGACCTAACCACAGGAGAGATGGGCAGCAGAGGTAGTCGTGAAACACGCACCCAAGAGGCAGAGCATGCGAGCCGATTGCTTCGGCTAACAGTGCGCGAAAACCTGGAGTTTCGCGACTGTCACTTTCAAAACGACGAATGGCATCGACTCAAGGTTATTGAAAAAATTCGTCAATACAGGCCACGAGTCGTACTAGTGAATTCTCCCTCTGATCGGCATCCCGATCATGGTCGAGCCTCCACACTGGTGAGAGAGGCAGCCTTTTATTCAGGCCTTGTTAAGTTAGAAACACAACACCACGGCCTTCCGCAAGTAGCCTTCCGACCGCGATCCGTATTCATGTACACTCAAGATTATTTTTTGAATCCAAGCTTCGTTGTGAACATATCGGGATACTGGGAAAAGAAACTTGCCGTGCTGAAATGCTATAACACTCAATTCTATTCGGCTGATTCCTCGGAGCCAAAAACACCCATCTCCGGCGAGGAATTTTTCGACTTTCTCTATGGAAGAGCCCTCAACTTAGGCAGACCATGCGGTTTTCTGCTCGGCGAAGGCTTCATCAACGACCGATACACAGGAATTGAATCAATTGATCACGTCATTTAGCGCCCTTTCCACGTTCGCGGTGATTGAGTTCTTTCCGTTTCAACGAAACGCATCATGGTGGCTTCGAAAAGGTGATCAGAAGGTTGAGGACAATGATCGATGAGAATTTTACCCTGAGCATTCAGCAATGTAGAATGCGGAATTGATTTGATATTGAATTTTTCATGAATGAAAGGTTCAGCGTTTCCAAAGAGCACTGTTAGCGGGAGTTTGAGGTTATCCTCCAGAAACCGACGATAATTTTTGTAGTCATCGTCCATACAAACCGCGATCATATGAACACGTCCCTTGAATTTTTCCTGCCACCTATTCAACACCTGCACCTCGATGAGCGAAGAGGGACTCCAGGTTGCAAAAAACAAAAAGTAAATCGGTGTACCCTCTGCATCGACAAGTTTCCATCGTTCCTGATTTTCGTTTGAAAAAACAAAATCCTGCATCTGCCATCCCTCGCTGCATCGTTCCATTTGATACAAGGAAGCTGAAGCAATGGAATCAATCAAAACATCGCCCGTGGCAACTTTAGCCAGCAATAGCTCAATAGAAGTGACGTCAAATATGCGCTTGTGGTAGACATCCTTCAACGACACGATAGATGCTAGCCATTTCATGCGCTTCGAAGACAGACTATAACTTGCACTAATTGATTCGGAAAGACTATTCAAATCACGATCTACATGAATAGCCTTCACTATAGCTGATTGTATTTCGGAAGGTTGACCAACGAGGCAGTTTCGAACGAACAATCGAAAACAGTTAGCAAAAGCCGGGTTGAGCTGATGAATGGTTTCTGATTCGAAATAACGCTTATAAAACACATCCTGACCCATGCCCGATAGTAGATGTAATTCTGCACATGCGTACATTTTGTAAGCGCTTGCGAATTCGAAATCACTCGAAGGCTGAACCGAACTAAGAACCGAATCTTCGAAACTCACAACCCACTTACTGAAGCCCTTCTCAAGATTCTGAGACAAGCTATCAGAAGCAACCTGATGAGGATACAAATCTATGTTATCGATTTTGTTGCGTTTGTACTGCAGATATTCAGGTGCTCCTCGATATTCATCAATTGCAAAATCATAGAAATGATCGCGAAGAAAGACCGCATAGTCCGCGTTGAATTTCCGGATGACCAAATTGATATCGTCCGATGGGAATTCAATCAATTGCAGACTCACTTCTGTATTATCGAATCGAAGGAAATCGGCTTGTTCCCTTTTAGGAAAAACAACGCGATACGATTTTCCCGGCTGAACAAACAAAGGCGCTTCCATGCGCTGAATGTGAACATAGATACGCTGGGTATTTGTAATTTCAAACTTGACTTCAAAGAAACCGGAATCGTCAATTTCCGATTGTCCAAGAAAAACACGCTTACCTGAAAATTCATCTTGCACCCCAACCACTGCGACCAGACGGCCCTCAAAGCCTGGAGCCTCGCCGCGCACGGCCGTAACTTCGGCACCAGCACTCAACGTGAGTAATAAAGATAAAAGACAAAGAAGAATTTTATACATAGACATCCACTCCCGATGGCAAGAACTGAGACACATCGCCTTTATTTTTTATGATCTCGCGAATAATTGTGCTACTCACGGAAATCCATTGTGCATCCGAAAACAGAACAACAGTCTCGACGTCATGTAAAAGAGACTTATTCATAGATGCAATTGCTCGCTCATACTCAAAATCGGCAACACTGCGAACACCCCTGAGAATGTAGTTTGCCTGATGGTTCCTGCAGAAGTCTACAGTCAATCCTTCATACATATCTACTCTTACGTTGGGGATATCATGAAAAGCAGCGCTAACCCATTTCATTCGTTGCTCGGCAGAAAAGAGAGCGGCTTTGGAAGTGTTGATTCCGATAGCCACGATAATTTCATCGAACATGCGCGCAGCGCGACGCACTATTTCTTCATGACCCTTTGTAACCGGATCGAACGAACCGGGAAACACCGCTACCTTTTTCATGAACACAAACGTAGGAGAAAATTGCAATCAGGGCGCAAAGAAGCTGAAGGTCACATTGCTGTACTTTCTTTCGCTTTTAAAACAATGGATATCTGAGAAGCTTGTGCGCTTTCCATGTTCAACAACCAAAATGCCATTGGGTTCCAGAAGACCACTCTCGATGATAAGTTGTGGAAGCTTCAGCAAACCGGGTAAATCATAGGGTGGATCCGCAAAAATGAGATCAAATTTCACGTGGAGCGTTGGCAGCCACTTAAACACATCCTGTTTTACAGCCGTTGCGTTCTCAGCACCAAACTTCTTGAAATTTTCATTGATGAATTTCACGTGTAAGGGCTGAATATCGACTGCAAGAATTTGACTTGCTCCGCGGGAAAAACATTCCAAGGAGAAAGCCCCTGTTCCTGCAAATAAATCCAACACCTTCAACTCATCATTCCAGTTGAGCTGATTGTTGAGCAGATTGAATAAACCTTCCCGGGCAAAATCGGTGGTAGGCCTGCCCTTAAAATTGCGAGGAACATCGATTATTCGACCCTTATGTGTGCCAGCGATTATGCGCATAAATAGTGCAGTTGAATGTATGCTGAGTCGTTCGTAACCTCGGTCCGCTGCACAGTTTTCACTTCCTTCACATAGCGCCGAAGCAACGTTGTGAGTTCGTCCCGACCGTTAGCAGCAACCAATTCAACAGCACAATTCTCGAGATCTAATTCCAATCGCATAGCCGCATTTGACAGATGATACAAAACGTCGTCTGGTGTCTTTGCTTCCTGCGTGCTAAGCAATAATAGCGTCTTATTGCGAATGCAAGCCAAGGTAACATGCTCGGGTGTAACAGCCGCGATAATGCACTGCACTTGATGCTGAAATTTTGATGCAGCTGCCTTTGTAACAAATGCACTCAAAGGCATAAGACGAGCGTTCGGAAAAAAACGCATAATTTCTGGGTACCACTGCGGAAGCAGATAGCACAAAACAACTTCAGCCTCGGGTATTTCGATGCACTCTGTTGCACCCTGTTCGCAACCGTGTTGCAAGTTCAAGTAATCTGAAACTGCATTTTCATCAAATAATGATCGAGGAACCAACGTGTATTGATCACAGTCAAAAGAGATGGTGCAGCGTCGATAAACGCCTTCCAGCCAATTTCGTTGATATACAAACTTTTCGGCAGCCAAACCTGCGGGCACCGCAGATTGCACGCCCCACAAACAGGTAGAATCAACAAAGTCATACAAAGAAGCGTGAACATAGCCATCACCAATATGCATTGCAAAATGCAAATCGCCCGCTCTGTCGAGCAACTCTTTCGGCATCTTCATGCGTGCGGATAATTCCGGGTCAAATACAGACATGGCATAGGTTATTCCGCCGCTAAACTAAGCAGAGAAAAACAGATGTGTTTTCTTTGCAGGGAAAATGAGTCAGAAGTAAACATGTCCAGAATCTCAGATAGTGACAGCCTCCAGCTTGAAGCGTATCTGCTTAACGCTTTCGAGCATGAGCCTACCGACGGACAGAAGCGACTCTTTCATGCCTTCTCTCGATTCACGCTTTCCAACAAGGAGCGCTGTGCTCTTTTACTTCGAGGTTATGCCGGAACAGGCAAAACGACCTGTGTAAGCCTTCTGGTAAGAGCCTTGGAGCAACTACAAATGCACTATGTATTGCTTGCACCAACCGGAAGAGCGGCACGAGTGCTGGCCAATTACAGCGGCCGAAGTGCCGGTACGATTCATCGGCACATCTACTATTCGCGTCAATTGAATGGAGTTGACGGCGTTTTTGAGTTGAAGGAAAACCAGCTTTCCAACACTATTTTCCTGGTCGACGAGGCCTCCATGATTGGAGAGGCGCAAAATGAACCATACAACAATCTACTAGACGATTTAATATCACATGTTTTTAGCGGTGAAGGCTGCAAACTCATGCTCATAGGTGATACAGCGCAGCTGCCTCCGGTTGGAAGTGCGGAAAGTCCGGCCTTACAACTGGGCGAGTTAAAAAGCCGTTATTACTTGAACATTGCTGAGATTGAATTGAATGAGGTCATTCGTCAGCAGCAGGGCTCGGGCATTCTGGAAAATGCGACCGATTTGAGAACACTCATACAAGAAGGCAAGGCCAGTCTGCCGAAGCTTACAACAGCCGGATACAGCGATATAGAGCGAGTCGAAAGCGACCTGCAGGATTATCTGGAAAACGCGTTTTCGAAATATGGCAAAGACGATCTAATCATAATCACGCGCAGTAACAAACGAGCGAATTTGTTCAATCGTCAAATTCGTCAGCGCATTCTTTGGCTTGAGGAAGAAATAAATTCCGGCGATCGTATGATGGTTCTCAAGAACAATTATTTCTGGCTCAAACCGGAAGAATACACAGCCGGATTCATCGCCAATGGTGATATTCTGGAGATCAAGCGTGTACTGGGTTTCGAAGATCGGGGTAAGTTCAGGTTTTGCAGGGCCATTGTTAAAATGCCCGATTACAGCGACATGCCTGAATTCGAAACTATTTTGCACTGCAATACAATTTGGGACAATCACTCATCGATGCCTTCCGAAGAACGGATGGCACTGGCACAACTTATTTCTGAAGACTACCTCGATTTACCCGATGCAAGGCAGATTAAAAAAGCAGTAAAAAGCGATCCTTACTTCAACGCACTTCAGGTGAAGTTTTCGTATGCCATCACTTGCCATAAGGCACAAGGAGGGCAGTGGCCGTGTGTTTTTACCGACCAGGGTTACATCACAGATGAAATGGCCGGAGTAGAGTTGAACCGATGGTTTTATACAGCATTTACAAGAGCTCAGGAGAAGCTTTATCTCGTGGGTTTCGAAGATCAATTTTTTGAATGAGTATGGAGAACAATGAAATGGGAGTGATCGAAGGGCCAATGTGGAAACGATATTTCCTTCATATTTCCTATGATGGAACGAACTATCATGGATGGCAAAGGCAACTCAACGGGCATTCCGTTCAGGAGGAAATAGAAAGTGCATTGCGCAAATTGCTTCGTCAAGAGAGGGTCGTATCTGTTGGTTGCGGGCGCACCGACGCAGGTGTTCATGCACGCGAGTTCTTTCTTCATTTCAATGCCGAAAAGCCTATCGATAAACCGGAAGAAATTTTCTTCAAGTTGAATTTGATGTTACCTAAAGACATCGGTGTTTATAGACTATGGCAAGTGGATTACCTCGCGCACGCGCGATTTGACGCCAATGAACGCAGCTACGAATATCACATCCACCAAAAACGTGATCCATTCGCTCAGCGATTTTCTACATTCTACCCCTGGCCGCTGGATATCGAAAAAATGAACGAGGCAGCGCTGCTATTGT
>JAIYBR010000017.1 GCA_027488435.1 Flavobacteriales bacterium | reverse complement strand
TTGCGCAGTCGTTTATGGCGAATGTCGACTGGCCCAACAACAACATCAAGATATATCGATCTGACGCTACCGATTTCAAGTGGCGCTTTGCGCTGCAAGATTTGGAATTGGGCTTAGCACCGAACTCTTGGACTGACTGTTATACGAATCACATCGAATGGCTCTTTGCCAACACCAATGGCAATCCGTTCACTACGGCTTGGTACAAATTGATGCAAAACGACACATACAGTCTGCACTTCATCAATCGTTTCGCTGATTTACTAAACACTTCTTATCGTGCACAACGCTTGCTCGATATAGAGCAATACCACTACGATTTAGTTCTTCCCGAAATGCCCGCGTATTATGCTCGTTGGGCCGATCCGAATAACGTTGAGGGATACATGCAGTGGTTCAACGACAACCGCACCATTTTCCGAGATCAATTGGTGTGCAGAGGCGAACAGGTTAGAGGCCATATCCAGAATCACTTCGAATTTGAATCACAACAGGAAGTTACATTGGCCGTTAACCCTCCTGAAGCCGGACGCATTCAAATCAACACCATCATTCCCGATGAGCTTCCCTGGACTGGTCTTTACTTCAACGGCGCTCCGGTAACAGTCACGGCCATTGCCAATCCCGGATATGTGTTCAATTACTGGAGAAGTGAGAATTTGTTTCCGTCGAATTGGCACAACGATTCACTCATCATTAACCTGTCGCTCGACGACACACTCAAGGCCTATTTCCTCGGGCTTCCACAAACGCTGAAAGTCGACATCAGTGAAATCAATTACAACGATGACGAGACACAACCTGCAGGTGACTGGCTGGAACTTCGCAACAAAGGAAACGCTACAGTCAATCTAACCGGTTGGTCGCTTACCAATGGAGTGAATACGCCTCGTTTTGAAATTCCCGATGGCACGCTGCTCGCACCGAATCAATATCTGGTTGTGGCCCGAAATCTCGAAAGCTTCCAAGCGATGCATCCCGATGTAGAAAATGTGATCGGTAATTTTTATTTCTCACTGCCCGCGAGCGGAGGAGTGATTCGTTTGCTCGATCATCGTGATAGCATACTACGACAAGTCAATTACCTCGATAGTTTGCCATGGCCCTTGGTGGCTGATGGTGGTGGTCGCACACTCGAATACAAACTCAACGCGACCAATCCTTCGCTCGCCGACAATTGGTTTGCAGGCTGCATGTTTGGCTCACCGGGAACAGGCTATCTGCCCTGTTCAGAAGAAATCATCATCAGCGAAATAAATTACGCGTCCATTCCTTCTGCCAACAGCGGCGACTGGTTCGAGATTCGGAACATCGGCAACTCATCACATGATTTATCCGGCTGGACCGTTCGCGACAGTGAATGGAATAACTCATTTACGCTGCCCGATGGACTTGTGTTAGAGGCCAACGCTTCCGTGGTCGTATGTTCATCGACCACCCTCTTCGATGCCGTGCACAATGCCATTCCAAACCGACTTGGCGACATGCCTTTCGGTTTGAGTAATTCGGGCGAGTTGCTTCGCATTTACGACGAGGAAGACAAGTTGAATTTCTCAGTGTATTTCCAAACAGAAAATGAATGGCCCTCAACGCCCAACGGCGAAGGATATACACTCGAATGGAATGTTGATGCGACCGACATCAATAGCAGCGAAGCATGGTTTGCAGGTTGCTTATTGGGATCGCCTGGAGAAGAATTCGCGGAGTGCATCACATCTGAAATTTCAAATCAAACTTTGTCTTCATCTGCGTTGCTTGTTTATCCGAATCCGGCATCTTCGGAGTTGAATTTCCTACTACCCGAAAATCAATCAACTGGCATTTCGATTTACAACAGTCACGGCGCGCTGGTGTATCAAGAACAGTTCACTTCAACTCTTCAACATCGAGTTGCAACCCAATCATGGCAGTCGGGTGTCTACCACATACAGATTCAACAGAACAACCAACAATGGACCAAGCGAGTTATCATTTCGAACTAAAAACACCAACGCTCAAAGCAATCTTCTTCGCACTAACAGCTTTCCTCTGCAGCGTAGCAGAAGCGCAAGTTTCAAAGCGCGCCTTGTTTCTCGGTAATTCGTACACCAACTACAACAACCTGCCTCAACTCACAGCATCGATAGCCGAGAGTGCAGGCGACACGCTCATCACGTCGGCTAACACGCCGGGTGGCTACACCTTCGAAGGACATCTCACCAACGCGACCAGTCTAAGTTTGATTCAAGAGGGAAATTGGGATTTTGTGGTGCTGCAACAACAAAGTCAGATGCCTGCGTTTCCGCTGGAGCAAGTGGAAGTCGAAACATTTCCATTTGCTACCCAACTCAACGAATCCATTCTGACACACAACCCATGTGCTGAAACGGTCTTCTATATGACATGGGGCCGCCAAAACGGCGACCAACAAAACTGCGCCAACTGGCCGCCTGTATGCACGTATGCAGGGATGGATGACCTCTTGCGCGAACGCTACATGATGATGGCCGAAATGAACGAAGGAATTGTTTCTCCCGTGGGCGCGGTGTGGAGATACTTGCGCGAGAATCATCCCACCATTCAACTCTTTGCTTCCGATGGAAGCCATCCGTCGACTGCAGGATCTTACGTTGCCGCTGTTTGTTTTTACACTTCGCTCTTTCGCAAATCACCGCTCAATGCGCTGTTCGATTACACGATCGACAATGCACAAGAAACCATCATTCGCCAGGCAGTATACGATTTGGTTTACATGAATCAATCGGAATGGTACATCGGGGCGTGGGACCCGATTGCACAGCTCTCACTTGTGGAGCAAAACGATAGTCCATATGCATTCGTGCAGACGAGCTCGCAAGCCGACGACATCTATTACGCTATCGATAACACACAACTACAACCCTGGACAGCAGACAGTCTTTTCGTTGGAACACTTCAGCCGGGCAGTCATTCGATCGAACTCATTGCAGGTCGCTGCGGAATGTGGGATACCACCTCCATTGCATTCAACATCGCTGTCAACAGTGTCGCCAGCACAAACGTGGAAATACTATCGGCCTATCCAAACCCGGCACGTGATCAGGTAACCATTGAACTATCGGAAGAATGGAAGAATGTCGCGATTGATGTGTTTGACTTGCGCGGAGCGTTGATGATGTCGACACGCAGCAACGGAGCAAGAAAAGTAATTGTCGACTGCACAACATTATCGGAAGACACCTACACCCTTGTCATGACAGAAGGAAATCGGAAGGCTGTCGGGAATTTCGTTTTGGTGAAGTAAAAAACTTACAATACCGTTCCCCACGAACAGAAATAATCGGCGGGGATATTCGTGAGCTCCACACGAGCGTTGAAAAAAGCGAACACAGCCGAACCACTGCCGCTCATGCGTGCATACCACGCTCCTTCCTGTATAAGTTGCTCGATGAGAGTTGAAATTGCAGGATGCTGCACGCACACCGAATCTTCAAAATCGTTGGTCACCACTTGCTGCCACTGCTCGCGAGGTAATTGCTGAATGGAGCGCAAATCGAATGGAGCCGGTTTCGGTTTTATTCCCTTGTAAGCTTCCGCAGTGCTCACATGAATACCCGGATGAATAATAACCACGTGCTGTCCTTGCAACGACACATCGATTGGTTCCAACAGTTCGCCTCTGCCATGCACGAAGCATGGTTGGTTGTCAATGAAAAAAGGACAATCGCTTCCCAGCTGCGCTGCATAACTTCTCAACTCTTCGTTCGATACATTCAGTTCAAACAGTGTATTGAGAATCTTGAGCATGTGAGCTCCATCGCTCGAACCACCTCCCAAGCCGGCACCGATGGGAATATTCTTAAGCATGGTAGCGTCGACACCACCCAATTGAAAATCGCGACTCAGCAGACGATAGGATTTCACGCACAAGTTCGTTTCGATGTCGCCGTCGATTGTGCGCCCTTGGGTTGAAAAACGAATGCCTTCACTATCGGCGCGCACCGCCTCTACCACATCGCACAAACTTACCGGAAGAAAAATGCTCTCGAGGTTGTGAAAGCCATCGGCCCTTCGCTCGGTGACGAACAACCCCAGATTAATTTTTGCATTGGCGAAGGCAATCATGGTCTATTCCCAATAACCGAAGTTTCGGAGTTTACGTTCGTCTTGACGCCAGTTCTCATCCACCTTCACGTGTGTTTTCAGAAACACCTTCTTGCCGATGAACGATTCCATGTCTTTGCGTGCCTGCGTGCCCACGCGCTTCAACGGTCCGCCCTGGTGGCCGATTACAATGCGCTTCTGTGATTCGCGCTCCACTAAAATCAACGCAGAAATGCGCACGATATCCGGCTCTTCCATAAAGGCTTCAACGATTACCTCACTCGCGTAGGGAATCTCCTTATCGTAATTCATGAAAATTTTCTCGCGTATAATTTCGCTCACGAAAAAGCGCATGGTGCGATCGCTGATATCGTCCTTCGGGAAATAAGGTGGCGATTCCGGAAGCATGCGTGTAATCTGATCGAGCAACTCACGCGTGTGAATTTTCTCCAACGCCGAAACCGGAAACACCTTGGCCTGTGGAAGAATGGCAGACCAAACATCGAACAGCGCATTCACACCTTCGTTGCCCACTAAATCGTATTTATTGAGAATGACAAAAACCGGAATCTTGGTCTTCTTGATTTTCTCGAGTGTCGGCGCATGCATTTCGTGTTTGTCGGCACTATCGACAACCAACAGAATCAAATCGGCATCGGTGAGCGCCGAGCCAACGGCCTTCATCATGCCCTCTTGCAGTTTGTATTTCGGGTCGAGCACGCCCGGAGTATCGCTGTACACAATCTGATAATCGTCACCATTGAGTATGCCCATGATGCGATGACGTGTAGTCTGTGCTTTGGGAGTAACGATGCTCAACTTCTCGCCCATCAAGGCGTTCATGAGGGTCGACTTACCCGCATTCGGATTTCCAACGATGTTGACGAATCCTGCTTTATGCTTGTTTTCCTGCAATTTTTGAAAAGAATTGTTGCAGGCGTAAAAGTAGTCTATATTTGCACCCCCAATTCGGAAGCGATGCGGGATCTAAATTTTACATTGCGGGGTGGAGCAGTTGGTAGCTCGTTGGGCTCATAACCCAAAGGTCGTCAGTTCGAGTCTGGCCCCCGCTACCAAGAAAAAGCAGAACCACGGTTCTGCTTTTTCATTTTCCGACATTCACCCTCTATCGGAAGTCGACTTCCTTCCCTATTTTAGCTCGACCAAACGCCATTTCTTGTGAGACAGTTCCATTCAACCATCCTTACATCCTTCTTAAACCAAAGCGCGTTGCACCATGAACGAAACGCGTTTTATATCGATGAAAAGGGCTTTTCCTACAGGAATTTGCGCAATCGAATTGCCACGCTGTTCGAAGTCGTATGCAAGATGAAGGGTGAAACGGTGGCGATCATCACCCACGATCACATCGACACCTATGCCGCTATCTGGGCGTGCTGGCTTAGCGGAAAAAACTACGTGCCACTCAACCCCAACAGCCCGGCAGATCTCAATAACCGAATCAAAAGTCAAGTGGCGCTGGCAGGTATTATCGATTCGGCGGAGACCTCTCAATGGTCCGATATAACAGAGCAAGATGCGGATGCCATGCTTGAGCAGGCGTCTCTTTTCGTGCAAGACGACAACCAGGTTGCCTACATCCTATTCACCTCGGGCAGCACCGGCGTGCCCAAAGGCGTACCCATTACGTTCGGCAATGTGGCCGCATTCGCTGATGCATTCTACCGAATGGGATACACCGTATCGGAACAAGACCGCGTGCTGCAAATGTTCGAACTGACCTTCGATTTGTCGGTCATGTCGTATCTCATGCCGCAATTGAACGGAGCATGCGTCTATACCATTCCACAAGGCCGAATCAAATTTTCATACATATTCGAACTACTCGACGAGCATCAACTTACCATCGCCCTCATGGTGCCGTCGATGCTCAACTTCCTGCGTCCGTATTTCGATGAAATCGATTGCCCGAGTTTGCGCTACTCGCTTTTCTGCGGCGAAGCGCTGCACCTCGACATTCTCGAAGAATGGGCCACACGTGTTCCCAACGCTCGAATCGACAATGTATACGGCCCCACTGAAAACACGATCTTCTGCACCTACTACACCTACAATCGCGCCGGCCACAATCCACATCACAATGGCATCCTCACCATCGGCACATCGATGGCGCACTCTGCATGCACAGTGATGAATGAAGACGATAAGCCCGCAGCCATTGACGAAATTGGTGAGCTCTGCCTGTCGGGTGCACAACTCACTCCCGGCTACCTCAACAACGCTGAACTCAATCAAACCGCCTTCTTTGAATACAACGACGGTGGGCAAACTACGCGCTATTATCGATCGGGTGACCTATGCCGCCTCGCCGCTGATGGCAACCTCATGTATGCCGGGCGCAAAGACACTCAGGTAAAAATACAGGGCTTCCGTGTGGAGCTTTCGGAAGTTGAATTTCAAGCGAAAAAAGCACTTTCCGAGAAAACCAACACCGTCGCCTTCACCCAAGAAAATAGCCAGGGCATTCATGAAATCTTCTTAGTCATTGAGTGCAACAACCTCGATGAAATATCGCTGAAGGAAGCCTTGAAAAAATCACTTCCTGCCTACATGCTTCCGAAAATCATTTTCACGCTTTCGGAATTTCCGTTGAACGTAAACGGTAAGATTGATCGCAAAAACATCAAACAGCATTTCGCTTCCTATGCCCTATAACATTCGGTTTGCAAACGAGCATGACATCGCCTTTTTGGTAGAAACCATCATCGCTGCTGAAAAAAGCGGAACGGATTTTTGCGGACTTTCTAACCTCATTGGACTCAACGAAGAACAAACGAAGAAAGGTCTCACGAAAATTCTTGCGGAGGAAATTGAAGGATGTGAATTCTCCACCACCGAATTTGCTATAGCAACACATAACGACATTCCTGTTGCGGCCTTCTGCGGCTGGATTGAGGGTGAAAACGAAGACGAACAACCGTCGGCTACACTGAAATCCAACTTGCTCATACACGCATTCGGCACTGAGATCATTCCGTCGCTCCAGAAAAACAAAAATCTCCTCAACGCTATTCAACTAACCCGAACTCCGGGTGCGCATCAGGTCGAATATGCTTTTGTAGACCCCAATCATCGCGGAAACAAACTCATAGACAAACTGATTGAATTTCTGCTGCAACAGGCTCTTACGAAAAAGCCACAGCTCGAATTAGCTGAAGTTCAGGTGTACGCAAACAACAGTTCTGCAATCAAAGTGTATCAGCGCATGGGTTATGAACCTGTTCAAAAGGCAGTATATTCGCCTGAGTTGAATGCGCATACTCTCCCCTTTCATGAAAAGTGGATGATGCAAAAAAAGCTACGTTAAGAGCCATGGACAAACAAGCAATCATTGAGAAGATAAAAGAAATTCTTACGCGTGTTCTGAAGCACGACCGTTTCGAAATTCACGACGAGCTTACCGCTCAAATGGTCGAAGGCTGGGACTCACTCACACACATGGTCATCATCACCGAGATTGAAAAAACGTTTTCGGTTCAATTCAAACTCAAGGAAATCAACAAGCTCAAAAACATGGGCAACCTCATTGAGCTGATTCAATCAAAACTGGTTTAGCACGACCAAAAGAAAGCATGTCATTTACATCGCTCTACTTCTTTCCCTTCATCGTTTTAACGCTTACCATTTATTGGTTTCTACTGCCTAAGAAATCAACCTATCAAAATACATTTCTCCTACTCGCGGGTTTATTTTTCATTGGCATTAATGACTGGAAAGCCGGAGTGCTTGTAGCAGTTTCAGGAGCGTTGAACTTCTTCTTCGTTCAACGCATGAGCCAGCTGGAGGAAGGCAATACCAAAAAGTGGTTTTTCTACGCCGGCTGTTTGGCCAATATTGCCGTGCTTGGCTATTTCAAATATTTGCATGAACTCATCAACGGCATCAGCTTGCTCTTGAATGGTGGTGGATCTGACTTTCATTCGTTCTATCTACCACTTGGCATCAGCTTTTTCACCTTTCAATTAATCGGATATTGGATTGACGTTTACAACGAAGAAACAGATCCTGAAACCGACCTTCTCCCTTTTTTCACCTACCTGTTTTACTTCCCGAAACTTGTATCTGGTCCAATTGAACGCGTACAGGTCTTTACAGCGCAGCTCAGCAAGAACAGGTCATTCGATATTCCACTCATGACCGACGCGATGCGTCAGTTTCTTTGGGGATTCTTCAAGAAAACAGTGGTGAGCACGCACTGTTTGCTTTTCTACAAAAGCGTGTACACCAATCCCGACAGTATATCAGGCATCAACGTTTTGCTTGCAGCCATCACAAACATGGTCTACATCTATGCCGATTTCTCCGGCTATTCCGACATGGCATGTGGTGTTTCAAAAGGATTTGGCATTCGCATCACCAACAATTTTGCTTTTCCATTTTTCGCCACCAACATCAGCGAATTCTGGAAACGTTGGCATATCTCGCTCACATCGTGGGTCATGAAATATGTGTACACGCCTGTGTCGTTTCTCTTGCGCAAGTACAATCGAGTCGGAACATTCATCGCAATAGCGTGCGCCTTTCTTACGGTAGGTGTATGGCACGGACTACAATCGGGTTATTTGATTTATGGAATACTCCAAGCTCTTTTCTTCCTGCCGCTGGTTCTTCAAGGCAGAAATATCAATGCCTCCGGCAGCAATGACACAGTCTCTCTCGCAACTTTTATTCGCATGTCCCTTCTTTTCTTGCTGGTATGTGTTGCCGCTATGCTATTTCGGGAAATCCCCGCGATACAATCTATCAAAGAGATTTCACGCATCGCAACGCACATACTTACAGGCCCAGATTTGTCCGGCGTTTTGGGAATAACCAATGCGATCTACT
>JAIYBR010000086.1 GCA_027488435.1 Flavobacteriales bacterium | reverse complement strand
TGCCCAAGGTGCGAATCGCAGCGCCCACACGTTACCTCAGTGCGGATCATGCCGTGGGTTTTATCGAGCGTATACTTCGTCGCACCCTGGCGAATGTTTTCGAAAAAACTTGGCCAGCCGCAACCACTGTGAAATTTGGAATCGGAGCGGAATAGTGGGTTCCCGCACACCGCACAATAGTAAGTTCCGATTACCTCATTCTCGTAATACTTACCTGTGAATGCACGTTCGGTGTGTGCCTCGCGGGCAACAAGGTACAATTCACGAGGCAAAATGCGCGACCATTCGTTGTTAGTTACATTCAGATGCGTAGTGTCAATTCGAGAATAATGCGGGTTGTTCATTGCAGGTGTTGGTGCGGTCGATTGTTGAGTGGGTGCTTGACTACAGGCGGCCAGAGTTAGGCACATCAGCAACAACGAGCAGGTTTTAGCGGGGTTTATCATGATTAAGCGAACGCAAGAAACAGATACTATTGTTCCACAAAAAACTTTTTTCAAACTTGGTTCTGCGGTTTTTTGTTTTAACCGCAATGGCGCACACAGAACACCGAGGTGTGAAGGATTGTAGGATTATAGGATTGTGGGATTGTAGGGAGCGCCAGGCAATCCCTCTCATTATGCTGCTGTTTCTGCTACTGGAATTATTATTTAACTACAGTGGCGCTTAAAACCCGAGCAATCGCATGATCCAATAGGTCACAGCGCCCATCGCGGCAGAGATTGGAATGGTGATAATCCAGGCCACTAATAGTTTACCTGTCACACCCCATTTCACCGCCGATACACGCTTGGTAATTCCTACCCCTATGATGGATCCAGTTATCGTATGTGTGGTGCTCACCGGAATACCTTTGATGACTTCACCGCCCATTTTCCAGGGGAACTTCAAGCCTTCGGTAAAGAACAAAGTAATAGCACCCGCTGTTTCCGCTGCCACGCCTTCAAAAGGTGTAACCTTGGTGATTTTGGCGCCCATGGTTTTCACAATCTTCCAGCCCCCACTCATGGTTCCAAGAGCTATTGCAGCATAGCACGAAAGCGGCACCCAGTTGGGCATATCTTTTAAATTAGTAATCTGTCCTCCGGCCATAAGCGCGACAGTTATAATACCCATAACCTTTTGCGCGTCATTGCCTCCATGACCGACGCTGAATGCTGCAGACGAAAACAATTGCAACTTCTTAAAAGAAGAGTTCGCCCTAGAGTTCTGCATCGAACTGAGGAAAAGGGTGAAAACCCCCATTACCAAAACGATGAAGCCAAGCAAGATCCATTTGAAGTTTGATCCATGAAATACCACTTTTAACCAATACGGTTCAAAACTGCTTTTCAGGTTTGATGCATCATATCGGTCAGCAGATGTCTCCGTAATTCGATGTGACTCTTCAATAGTGTATGCCTTGTTTTCAGCCGCTAAACGCTTAAGAATTTCCGCCGTCAAAGCGCCGTTTTCAGCTGTTTCGCCCTCACGTTTAAGGTAATCGAAACGAATCGTATAACGCGCAGTGCCGGCTTCGTTGCTACTCGTCGCTTCAGTCACCAAGGGTGTGTGTTCTTTTAAATCAGCTGTTTTAATCGTGAGTAGCTTCTTGACATCCTCTTTTGAAATCCCTTCTTGGAATACCATCGTGTAAGAACTACCGCCATTGAAGTCTCGCTTCAATTCAAGTGCATTGTAAACGGCAAAAACCACGAGCGTGATAATGGTTAGCGATACGATCTTCATGAATGGTCCCTTTCGAAAGGAATTCAGAAACCACACCGATATCAAATATGACATCAGCATACCCGCAATGGGCGCTACGAAGATGAAAATGGCAGTGGCTATAATGATTCCACCATTAATGGCTTGCCAACCGAAAGCGGCTAAAAAGGCTCCGGCAAAACCGCCAATAAGCGTATGCGATGAAGAGGAGGGGATGCCGTACCACCAGGTGACGAGGTTCCAGGTGATGGCCGCAAGCAGGCCTGAAAAGATCATTGCCAACGGATTGTTGGCGGCGGTGATGTACGTTTCCTTTACCGATTTCGCAATGGTGGTGGCTACGCTATGATCCTTGAATATGAAGAATGCTACGAAATTAAAAAACGCAGCCCAAACAACGGCTTGAAACGGTGTCAGGACCTTCGTCGATACAACCGTCGCAATCGAGTTAGCCGCGTCATGAAATCCATTGATGAAGTCGAATATCAGAGCAAGCGCTATGACAGAAATAAGCAAGATTGAGTATTCCATAGAGCTGCTTTAAGAGTTCTTCACCAAAATCGATTCAATCGCGTTGGCAACGTCTTCGCACTTGTCAGTAGCAGTTTCCAAAACAGAAAGAATCTCTTTCTTTTTAATCATTTCAATCGCGTTCGTTTCCTCCGAAAATAATCGCGCTATGGCCAAGTCAAAGATGCTGTCAGCTTCGTTTTCCAAATCATTGATGCGCACAATCGCTTCGCGCACGCGCTGAGCGTTCTTCATATTGCGCAGATTTTGGATGGCGTTATCGATTTCAGCAATCTGTCGCGATAAAACACTCGCCAAACCATGCATTACTTGATCGATTTCCTTTAGTTGATAGAGGGAGATGCGGGATGCGGTTCCGTTAATGAAATCCGCAACGTCGTCCAATGAAGTTGCCAAGTAGTGAATATCCTCCCTATCGAAAGGAGTGATGAAGTTTTCGCTTAACTGAATGAAGAGGTTGTGTGTGATTTGATCGCCAACGTGCTCCAAATCGTGTATTTCTCTCACCAGTCCGTCTCTTTCGCCTTCTTTCGCATCCAACAACTCCTTAAATTTCTGTGACATGGCCACCAGGTTTCGGGTAGACTGAGCAAAAGAGTCAAAAAAATCACCCGACTTCGGAGCAAACATTTTAAACAAATTCATACGCATCAACGATTTCAGCAAAAGAACCCGCCGAATAACAACACTGCCTTTCCTGTATGTTACGATATTGTTATGCAACACTAGCTAGTTGTTCATCTCACCGCAACAAACAGTTGATTAGCAGTTTGTTATTTTACGTTCGTATAATTCAATGAACGAATCACCGCCAACATCTACGGACGTAACCATATCCAAGCGAGCTTATTTGTTAATAGAGCGTTAAGACATTCTCATTTTTACCCTAAATCATGAGGCTATTGAATACTCTCGAATCAGAACAGCGTAATTCGCACGAAGAAGAACCTATCGTGAAACGCTCCATCGACTTCATTTTTCAGGCGCTCTTGCCGAAAGACAAATTGTTTTACCCACTTTTCGACCAGGCATGCAACAACATGGTGGAGGTAGCTAAGGTGCTTGAGAATGCGCTGAAGTCTGACTCTGTTACTCGCATTCAATCCTATGAAACCATCAACTTATTAGAGAAGCAGGGCGATGAGATCACTCACGCCATTATGCGTGAAACGGGCAACACGTTCATTGTGCCTTTCGACCGCGAAGACATTCACGCCCTGGCAATTGCTATCGACGATGTTGTGGATTACATTAATGGCACTTCCAAGCGTCTCGACCTTTACAAGGTTCATCAAATCAGTCCTGCCATGGTGCGTTTGGCCGAAATCATTACGCTGTCGGCTATCGAATTGCAAAGCGCCATTCGAGAAATGAGAAGCCTGCGCAACGTAAGAAAAGTAAAAGCCCATTTGCATACCATCAATACGCTGGAAAATGAAGCTGACGTGATCATGAATACGACCATTGCAAACCTGTTCAAGAATGAAACCGATGCGATGGTCATCTTAAAAACCAAAGAGGTAATCACTTTTTTGGAAAACGCTACCGACAAATGCGAGGAAGCCGCACATGTTATTGACAGCGTAATCATTAAATTTTCCTAACCAAGCTCACCCAAAATAGGTGAACTTTGCCCTCGTTCGGATGCTTTAAGTATCATTGCGCCCGAAGAAGCCAACGCATCTGCTTGCTGAATGAGCACATCGGGCTGAAATTCTGACACTATACCTGTATATGAGTCAAATTAGTCCTTTGCAACGCCTTTGGCGCTTGGTTAAATCGGAGCAATCCGAAATACGCAACGTTTACATCTTCGCCCTTTTTCAGGGTGTGGTCAACCTTACATTACCGCTCGGCATTCAGGCTATCATTAACCTGCTCCAGGCGGGAGAGCTGAGGGCTTCCTGGATTTTACTCGTTGTATTTGTCATTTTGGGTGTTTTCTTCAACGGACTTCTTCAACTGCGTCAAATGGCTATCACCGAAGCAATCGAACAGCGTCTGTTTGTGAAGTCTTCTTTCGATTTTGCCTATCGCCTGCCCCGAGCTTCGTTCGATTCCGTGAAGTCAAAATACTTCCCCGAAGTCATGAATCGCTTTTTCGAAATCATGACCGTTCAGAAGGGTGTTTCTAAACTTCTACTCGACTTTTCTACAGCTGCTATCCAAATCATTTTCGGATTAATACTCCTTTCTTTCTATCACCCTCTATTCATTCTTCTCGGCATTATACTCATTCTACTCATTGCCGCTATTTTCAAGCTCACCGGAAAGGAAGGGCTTGACAGTAGCTTGGAAGAAAGCAAGCACAAATTTGCGGTAGCCCATTGGCTAGAGGAACTTTCACGCACATTCACCACATTCAAATTAAGTGGTATTACGTCGATGCCCCTCGAGCAAACCGACTATCACGCGTCCAACTATCTCGATGCGCGCAAACGACATTTCGCAATTCTCGTTACGCAATACAAAGTGCTTGTATTGTTCAAGATAATATTGGCGGCAAGTCTCATCATCGCGGGAAGCTTCCTCGTCATCAATGGACAAATCAACATCGGTCAATTTGTTGCTGCTGAAATCGTAATTCTGATGATTATCGGTAGCGTTGAAAAGGTTATTCTCAACATGAGCACCGTGTATGATGTGCTTACAGCGCTTGATAAAATTGGTAGCATCACCGACATTCAACTAGAGCGTGAAGGTGGAATAGACGTTAGAGAAACCTTGAAACAAGAAGGCGTTCATGTGAAGATAGATAACTTATCATACACGTTCTCGGACGCGAAAACGCCGGTCATCCGCAATTTCAGTCTTGAAATCATGCCGGGCGAGCGTGTGTGTGTAGCAGGCGGCAATGGCAGTGGTAAAACGCTTTTGATGAAGCTGCTTACGGGATATTTCGCCGGGTTCCAAGGAAGCATCACCGTGAATGGATTACCGCTAGAAAATATCGATCTCGTTACACTGCGTGAGATAACCGGAGAGAATTTCACCGATCAAGGAGTGTTCAAAGGAACCGTGGTAGAGAACATTACCTGCGGCAGAAAACACATCGATATCAACCAAGTGATGGTGGCTGCGCGCCTCGTAAAACTCCACGACAGCATCACCCACATGCCCGAGGGTTATCACACCATGATTGATCCGGAAGGAAAAATTTTATCGGGAGGAATCTTGCGCAAAATGGTTCTCGCGCGCTGTTTGGTGGGTAACCCTCACCTTATCCTCATGGAAGATAACCTTCAGGCCATTTTACCCGATGAGCGCATGGAAATTCTTCAAAACATGCTGCGCGAATTCCCGCAAGCGACCATTTTAATCATCAGCAATAACTCCGCTGTCCATCAGTTGATGGGCAGAGTGGTAACCATGCAAAAGGCTTAAACTATCGCACATGCTCGAACTCTCGGACTCATCTATCAAAGGCAAAATAAGGCAAGACGATTTTGAATCGTTTCGCAAACTATCCGGTGGTAAAAACAATCTTGTACTCAAGCGATCTCTTTTTGTGTTGCTGGGCGTTTTAGTTGTTCTCCTTTGTTTGCCCTGGACCCAGAACATCAGCGGAAACGGCCGCCTCACGTCGCTGCGTCCCGACCAACGCCCGCAAGCCATTCAAACAATCATACCCGGTAAAATTGAAGAGTGGTATGTGCGCGAAGGCGACTTCGTGAAGGCCGGCGACACGATTATGCGTATCTCCGAAATCAAAGACGATTACTTCGACCCCAACCTTCTGGTGAATGTTGAAGACCAAATCAGAAGCAAAGAATCTAGCGTATCGGGATACATGCAGAAAGTTGGTGCACTCGATCGTCAAATCGACGCCCTGAATGAGAGTGCGAAGCTGAAACGCAGCCAACAGGAACTTAAAATCAAGCAGTCAATGCTGAAAGTTCAGAGTGACAGTATGGACTACAATGTTGTAAAAGGAAATGCCATCATTGCACGAGACCAATACGATCGTTTCAAATCACTTTTCGAAAAAGGATTGAAGTCCGAAACCGAATTGGAACAACGGGAAGTAGCCTATCAAAATGCTCGTGCGAAGGAAGTTGAGTCAGAAAACAAACTGCTCATCGCAAGGCAAGAGCTTACCAATGCGCGAACCGAATTGAATACAATAACGCAAGACTTTCGAGACAAAGTTTCCAAAGCCGAAAGCGATAAGTTTTCGACCATGAGTATGCTGTATGATACCGAAGCTCAGGTAACAAAACTTCAGAGCCAATTCGCAGGATATAGCCAGCGAAGCGGTTTCTATTTTATCACTTCTCCAGCCGATGGTTATGTGACACGCGCCATCAGAACCGGTGTAGGCGAAACCATCAAAGAAGGCGAAGAAATCGTCAGCCTCATGCCTGCCAATTATGAACTTGCTGTTGAACTAATGGTAAAGCCAATCGATTATCCGCTTCTTTCGAAGGGACAAAAGGTGCGTTTCATTTTTGATGGATGGCCCGCCTTTGTATTCAGCGGTTGGCCCGGTGCTTCTGCAGGAACGTATGGTGGTGTTGTTGTTGCCATCGACAACTTTACGAACAACCAAGGCGAATATCGCATACTCGTTGCGCCAGACCCCAACGATGTTGCCTGGCCTTCAGGTATTCGGGTCGGTGCTGGGGCACATGGTATGGCGCTCTTGAAAGACGTTCCATTGGGTTACGAGCTCTGGCGTCAGTTCAACGGATTCCCTCCTAACTACTACAAAGCAGATGAACCCAAGGAGAAGAAATAATCTGCGTGTTTCAACCAAGCTGATTGCCCTTTTAGTGTCGGCCTCTTTCACCTGGAAGATGAATGCGCAAAGCCCTGAGACGCTCACCTTCGACGCGTTCAAAGAAATGCTCAACAACCATCCGGCATTGCGTGTTGCGAATTTGAGCGTAGTAAAGGGAGAACAGGAACTTATCAAAGCCAGAGGCGCTTTCGACCCAAAGATTTCCGCAACACATCAAAACAAATTCTTCAAGGCTACGGAGTATTACAACCAGACGTATATCGGAGTTGATGTTCCCTTGCGGGCGCCGCTCATTTTAAAATCGAGTTTCGAAAACGCCAACGGAACCTATATCAGTCCGGAAGAAACGACACCGAATGGCGGGCTTGTCAATGCGGGTATTGCGGTGCCTTTAGGACAAGGGCTAATAACCGATAAGGGGCGTACTGAATTGCGACAGGCAAAGGCCTATCAACGCTATGCTGCTATTGAGCAGAATCGACTCATTCAAGATTTGCGATACGAAGCATACAGGCAGTATTGGGAATGGTGGATGAGCGGAAAAGTGTTGGATATAAATCGTGAATGGGTCTCCATTGCAGAGCAACGATTGGCGGATACCAAGAATCGTTTTCTCGCGGGGGATATCGCCTCCGTAGACACCCTCGAAACCGCTATCCAAGTTCAGAACAGAAAGCAGAAATATCAATCGGCTGAGGCGAAATGGGCCAAAGAATCGCTGGATCTGACATCGCAGATGTGGCAGGATAATGAGCTGAACTTCGTTCCCATCGAATCCATCAAAAACACAGTACCTCAACAGGAAATTTCGTTTGATGAGGCGCTCATGAATGTCAATGTTCTCTCTGATAGAACCAACAGCGTTTCAACAACCAATCCTCAACTATTGAAGTTCACGCCCATGCTCGAGCAACTGCGCGCAGAAGAACGGTGGAAAAAAGAGCAGATGAAACCTGTAGTCAATTTGCAATACAATGCCCTCAACCAAGCGACATCACCGGCCGATGATATGCTTACTATGAACAACTACAAATGGGGCGCTCAACTTTCGTGGCCTATATTCATGCGTAAGGCAAAAGGGGATCTTGGATTAACCCGTGTGAAAATTGAAGAGCTCGAGCTGGAGGCCTTGCAAAAAACCACTGTCATTCGCAACAAAGCACTTGCATCCATTCGCCAACTTGAACTGCAGCGGTTGCAGCTCGCCAACGTTTCAGGCAACGTCAGAAATATGCAACGCTTGCTCGATGCAGAGCGTGAAAAATTCAACTCAGGTGAAAGTAGTGTTTTCCTCATCAATACGCGCGAACAGCAGCTTTTCGACCTACGCGTGCAGGAAACGGAAATTTCCACACAACTTAAACTACAGGAAATTGAAATACTGTATTTACTCGGAACCTTATAACAAAAGAAAAGGGCCGCGATAGCGGCCCTTTTTGTTCTTTTCATTATTTATTACTTGCCTGTCACAACAACTCGCTCGGTGATGGTTGTTCCATTTACATTGCCTGTGATGAAATAAACACCGGCACTTAATCCGCTTATCTCGTAGCGGAAGTAGTTATCGGCATTCAGTTTCACTACTTCAATGGTTTGTCCGATGCTGTTCATCAAGTAATATTCTCCGGCATCATTCGAACGTATTACAAAGTTTCCATTCGATGGATTCGGATATACTTCCATGGTTACAGCACGCAGCACGTTACCATTGTCTTCGCTTATGCAAGTAGCAAGTGCTACCGACTTGCTGAATGCGGCGGATTGTCCGCACGCATTGACGCTGCGCACCGTTACACTACCTGCCGCTGTGCCCCAATTGCATGTCATGCTTGTTGTGCCCTGGCCTCCGGTAATCGCAACACCATTCGGCACCGCCCATGTTTGTGTTACTCCGGTTACAGCAGGTGTGGTGAAATTCACCCCAACCTGGTTCGGACAAACGCTCGCAGGTCCCGTAATGCTGGCAGGAGTTGCCGGCAAACGCGTAAGTGATGCGCTTCGCAGTGAACTTCCACCACAGCTGTTGTATGCGCGAACACTCAATGTTCCTGTTGTGAAAGTGCTCGGAACATTCATCACAATAGAGTTGCCGTTATTGGTAACAATAGTGCAGCCCGATGGAACCGTCCACGTATAACTTGTTGCTCCGTTTACGGCTGTAATCGAATACGTGTACTGCCCGCCACCACACAAGTTAGAGGTCTGCCCTGTCATGGTTGACGGAGTCACCGGATTCTTGCTCAGACCCAAGGTTCGGGCAGCGCTTTGTCCGCAACTGCTCACTGCACGCACTGAAAGAGTTCCGCTGCTGAAATTGGAAGCAGCGCTCAAAGTGATGGAATTTGTTCCCTGACCTGAAAGGATCGTTGTATTCGTAGCGGCTGTCCATGTGTAGCTTGTTGCGCCTGGAACTGCAGCAACGCTGTAGGTTAAAACTGATCCTGGACAAACGTTATTAGCAGAACCGCTGATGGTTCCAGGGGTTCCTGGTATGCTATAAACGGTCAGTGTGCGCGCTGTGCTCAATCCGAAACAGTTTTGAGAACGAACCGATATGGAACCGCTTGCACCAAAGTTAGATGCAAATGCGATGGTAACCGTTTGTGTTCCCTGACCAGAGGTTATTGTAGCGTTCGTCGGTGCTGTCCACTGGTAACTAGTGGCTGCGCTTACCGCTGTGCAGGTAAAGGTTTGCGTGCTTCCTGCGCATACAGCTGAAGTTGGACCCGACACCGTGGTTGGTGCAACCGGAACAGTGGTTAATGCATACACAGCGCGACTGAACATTGCGCTTGTTCCGCATGAGCCAACAGCTTTAACGCTGAGGTTACCCGTATTATAAGTCGAGTTGAAACTCAGTGTAATTGTATTGGTTGTAGAACTTCCTGTTGCTCCTGTTGGCAATGTCCATTGATACGAAGTAGCACCCGACACGGCAGGCGTTGTAAATACATTGCCTGTTGAGTTGCGACATACTCCATAAGATCCATCAATTGCAGTTGGGGCAGCAGGAGCACTTCCAGCGCCATTGCTTACGACAACCGCGGTGGTAGCAGAGCATCCGTAGAAATCTGTAACCGTAACGGTATAGGTGCCTGCAGCTAAGTTTCCAAGATCTTCAGAAGTGCTTCCGTTGCTCCAAGTGTAGCTGTATGGTGCGTTTCCGTTAGTAACCGTCAAGTTAATCGAACCATTAGAAACTGCTGCGCATGCTGTACTGGTTGTTGTAGCGTTGAGCAGAATGTTGCAGCATCCTTCATTGATTACTCCTGAACAGTTGTCATCACTAAAGTTTGTACAAACCTCCGCAGCTTCCGGATTGATGCT
>JAIYBR010000055.1 GCA_027488435.1 Flavobacteriales bacterium | reverse complement strand
GGACAAAGTTGTGTCCAGAGTATTGTAGAGGGAGAAATATTTCTTCGTCTCAACAAGCTTCCACGCCACCTAAATATTGCACAACAACAATCAGATGAACAGCCATTGACACAACAACGGGACGAGGCCACGAACAACACCTGCTGGTAAAGCTCCACGAATCGTCTTTCATATTGAATGAGCTCAGTTACAGCAGACTTGTCTAAAATGAGATTGACCAATGAAATGTACTTGATTTTGACGAGCCGCTTTGCAATGGCGTATGAAATCGAGGATCCTTTGTAGCATACAACTTGTGGCACTTTATAGATGCCGGCTTCGAGTGTTGCTGTGCCACTGGTGATGAGTCCTGCAGCGGCGTGCCTGAGAATTTCGGATGTCTGACCGAAAAGTACGGTCATCGATTGTTGTTGGGCAACCGACCGATAGAACGACTCATTTTGCGAAGGGGCACCCGCTACGATAAATTCATACTGCGGAAAATGGCTTGACATTTCCAACATGATAGGAAGCATGGTCCGTATTTCTTGTTTACGACTTCCCGGCAGCAGAGCAATGATAGGTTTGTCGGATAGCTTGTTGCGTTGCTGAAATTCCTGCCGTGTTTCTGAGCTGCCGCTGATTTGATCGAGGAGTGGATGACCAACGAAAGTGACGGGCATGTTGTGTTTCTCGAAATACGGTTTTTCGAAAGGAAGCACAACAAACAAATGTTGTATGTGCTTTTTCATGGCGTGGATCCTGTTTTCTTTCCAGGCCCACACTTGCGGAGCTATGTAGTAAAGAACGGGGATGCCATTTTCATGTGCCCATTTTGCAATGCGCAGATTAAAGCCGGGATAGTCAATTAGAATAAGAGCATCCGGACGAAATGCTGTGATGTCTTCTTTGCAAAATCGAATGTTTCTGAGGATGGTTTTTAAGTTGATGAGCACTTCATAAAATCCCATGAAGGCCAGATCGCGGTAGTGTTTTACTACATCTGCTCCTGCGCTTTGCATTAGATCACCGCCCCATGCGCGAATATCCAGGGAAGGCCTGTTTGCTTTGAGTGCCTTGATGAGATTGCTTCCGTGCAAATCTCCCGATGCCTCACCGGCTATGATATACAGCTTCAAGCGGATTATTTTTTAATAAAGCCAAGCGATTATGGCGACCGAAATTACCAGAACAATGATAAGACCTTTGCAAAACTCTTCGAAGCCTCTTCGAATCAGAAGGAAGAACAGTAAGACATCAAGCAGCATGGAAAATGAAATGATGCGGCTTTGAAAGTCTTGCAAGGCCGGCCCCAGAAAAACGTCGGAGACGAATTCGAAAAAGGTAATTCCATTGAAAAGAGAGAACCCCAACCCGAAAATGCAAAATCCAACGAGGGACCCTACAATTCCTCCTACAATTCCATATCCGACATGGTTGAGTCTGCTTTTATTCATAGCTCCCAAGCTTTAAGTTGATTCATCACGCTGTATGCAGTGAGATCGAAGTGAACGGGAACAACCGAAACAAAATTATTCGCTAAGGCAATTTCATCGGTGTCCAACCCTTGGTCCATTAGTTTGAATTCGCCTGTCAACCAATAGTATGGTTTTCCAAACGGGTCGGTGCGCACATCAAAGTTGTCTTCCCAATAGCCTTTTGCCTGATGGCAAATACGAATGCCTGCAATGGAAGAGGGAATGCCCTTAGGTATGTTCACGTTGAGGCAAGTGCCATCGGGTATTCCGTTTTTCAGTGCCTGGCTAACTATTTTGCTCACTACTTGTTGAGATGCTTCGAAGTCGGCATCCGGACTATGGTCGAGTAATGAAAATCCAATTGATGGTATTCCTTCTACAGCACCTTCGACAGCAGCCGACATGGTTCCGCTGTAAATAACGTTGATACTGGAGTTTGATCCGTGATTGATGCCGGAAACCACTAAATCGGGTTTTCGGTGCATCACTTTATAAATCGCCAGTTTCACGCAATCAACCGGAGTGCCGCTGCATGCGTACGCAGCTTGAACAGGAAGGTCATATTTAAGCGGATTCAGTCGAAGTAGATTGCTGATGGTTACTGCGTGTCCCATGCCCGACTGTGGCTTGTCGGGTGCCACAACGACCACATCTCCAAATGGTAAAACTGCTTCAGTCAATGCCAGTATGCCTTTGGAGTATACGCCATCATCGTTTGTAACCAGGATGAGAGGGCGATTATTCGACGATTTCATGCGACAAACATACAGCGCTTATTTCGGCTTCAGTCGGGTTTGCATTTTAGACTTTCTGTGTTATTATAAACCGCTTACCTTCGCTACAACTCAAGATTTAATGATTAGGAAGAAGAAAATTGTAATTGTTGAAGATCATTTGATTATTCAAGAACTGCACAAGCAATACGTCGAAGACCTAGGACACGAGGTTGTCGCTTGTTTTACTACAGGGGAGGAAGCTATTCATTATTTCCAGGATAGCTCTGCAGACCTCGTGCTCATGGACATCCGACTTGAAGATGCAATGGATGGTATTGAGGTGACCAAACGCATACAGGAGTTGAAGCCCGTTCCGGTTGTTTACATCACAGGCAACACGGAAGACTCCAATTTTCGGCGAGCCATGGAAACAAGTATGGCCGGCTTCATCTCAAAACCGGTTTCGCAAAGCGAGCTTGAAAGCGTAATCGATTCACTGAACGATTTAACAAGTTCCATCATATACGCTGAGAAGATTCAAAAGGCTATATTCCCTCAACGAAAGGATTTTGATGCGTTGTTCGAAAATACCATTCACATCAACCGACCCATGCATATCATCGGTGGTGATTTTCCTTTTCTTCAATACTTCCCGGAGAACCAAATCATAGTCGGTGGTTTGGGCGATTGCACAGGGCACGGTATACCTGCAGCTTTGTTGTCAGTGCTCTGTCATGAAATCATTTCGAACGTTATTCGACGCACTCAGCAGCTCACCGAAATTGCTCATGATCTCAACGCCGCCCTGATTAACAACCTGGCAAAAATGAATAATGCCGAAGGTGTAAATGACAGCCTCGATCTAATCGTTTTTAAAGTAGATATTCCCGCTAATACGATTCAGATTACCGGGTTTAAAATGGGCTTTGTGCATTGGAAATCATCAGAGCAGCAACTCCATTATCATAAATTTAAGGGACGTTCACTCGGTGTGCCAATGAACCACGAAGATGTTCAGCTGGTTGAGTCTAAGTATGAAGCTGATGATCAGTTTTTCTTTTATAGCGATGGAATAACCGATCAGTTTGGAGGTCCGTCATCGAAGAAACTATCTACCAAAGGACTCCTAAGTGTAATTCAGTCGGTGATGACCGAGCTGCCTCACAATAGGGAGCGCGAGATAAACCTGCTGCTTCGTCGCTGGCAGGGAATGAATGTCCAGACCGATGATATGCTTATGTTGGGTATTTCTCCATGGAACATAAAGCGCTTTCAATGAATAAATTTTGTGTAATCCGATTTAGAATCGGACGGTTGTTAAGCAAGAAAATGAACTAATATGCCAATGATATTTAGCATGCCGGTAAATGTATTGTTTGAGTAGGTTAGGCCTTTTTTAATCCTGATTGCCACTTTTTATGCAGAAAAATGTAGTTATTGTTGTCGATGATGATCTTACGATTCTCGAGTTGCTCCGCTATCAAATAACAGATGCGGTTGGAAGCAATTGCGATGTTGAGCTGGCAACATCGGGTAGCGAGGTGGATGAGTTGCTGAAGAGTTTGAAAATTCAATCGCGAATAGCTACCGTTCTTGTCACAGATTATTTTCTGGATGATTGCACCGGAATAGACATCATCCAACGAGTCTTAAAAGTATATCCAGCTTGTTCAACCGTCTTACTAACAGGGCAGCATCAGCGCGATGTTGAGCGAATCTCAACTTCCGACGTAACACCTGATCGGTATTTCTCAAAGCCCTGGAATTCGTTTGAGTTGAAATCGCACTTGAACAATTTAATCGCAAAATCGTCTGAAGCTTCAAATGGCCCGGAGTGAAGAAGAAAAGCACTGGTTACTGAAGCGCCAGCTTCAAGGGCAAGCGGAAGAATCTATTCCGAGCGGCCTGCTGCAGGCTGTCAATAAGGCCTATCGAATTTTTGATGATAATTATCTCAGACTGAAGCTCATTCTTCGTCGTAAGATTTATCAACTTGTTGAGGCAAATGCTAAGTTGCAGGAGTTGTTGAAAGAGAGAGACCAACAGCTCGATACCGATAGAGAGCGCTTACAGAAACTCATATACAATTTTAATCGTGCTGAAGTAATTTCTCACCAGGGAAGTTTTACGTGGTACACAGCTTCACGACGAATCGAGTTTTCTGATAATTTACTTGTTTTATTAGGTTTGGATAGTTCAGTAAGATCATTATTCTCGATGTTGCGCAAGTTTGAATCTCCGGATCAAATCACAGACGCATTGAAAGGCGCAACACCGGAATCGCACGAGGTCAAAATGTACAATCTGAAATTAAAGAATGATGTTCGATATTTTGAAATGGAAGCGCATATCACGTTTGATGAGAATAATCGGACTGTTTCTGTCTCGGGAATTGTAAAGGAAAATACCCGTTTGGTGCATGTAAATAATCGAGCAGAAGATCAAAAGCAGTTCTACGAAGCGATTTTGAATAATATACCTGCAGATATTGCCATATTTAACAGCGAACACAAGTATCTGTACCTAAATCCGATTGCTGTCAGAAATCAGGAGATACGCGATTTTCTGCTTGGAAGAGACGACTTTGACTACTGCGCGCTAAAGAATATTGATCCCAACAAAGCGCGAGAAAGAAGAGGCATGTTCATCAAGGCTCGAGAATCGAAACAAACGATCGTCTTTGAGGATGTTAATCCTCTCCCTGATGGCACAAATAAATATGTGTCGAGACGCTTTATGCCGGTGCTCGATGCGAATAACGATTTCACCTTTATGCTTGGATATGGGGTAGATATAACTCCCATAAAGGAACACGAGTTAATGCTGGGTGCTTCGCTTCAGGAAAAGGAACTGTTGCTAGGGGAAATTCATCACAGCGTGAAAAACAACCTCACCCTTATCGTTGCCTTGCTCGAGATCAACAGCACGCACGAGAAGGATGAGCTAGTCAAAAAGTACTTCAATGAGATTCGCAACCGAATTAGTGCCTTAGCACTTATTTATGATATGCTCTATCGATCAGAGGTGTTCAATCGAATAAATCTGCAAGAATATATCAATGCACTTGTTCATTCCCTTCAACAGACTTTTTTGTCGGGAAGGCGTGATGTGGTTGCCATTGATGTCGACGAAGTGTATGTCGATAATAAAATTGTGGTGCCTATGGCGCTCCTTATCAATGAGCTCGTTAGTAATGCTTTCGTGCATGCCTTCACAAATTGCCCATCGCCCAAGCTTAACATTTCCGTTAAGCGTGAGTCCGCTAGTGTCATGCGTTTGGTAGTGGCGGATAATGGTCCCGGGTTGCCGGAAGGGCTAGAAATCGCAAACGGTAAAACGTTCGGATTTAAGTTAATCAGCCTGTTCGCAAGACAACTGAAAGGTAAGCTAAAGAATGAGAACGCCTCCGGTTTGAGAGTGGAGGTTGAATTCCAAAATATGATTCACGAAGTCAGGAATTGAGCTTCGGCGTTCATCTTTGCACAAATATTTAGTGCATGAATGCTTTTATTGTGGATGGGGTTCGAACTCCAATCGGAAATTTTGGTGGTGGACTTTCTTCTGTGCGCGCCGATGATTTGGCGGCTCATGTAATGCAGGTGCTGATGAGTCGTCATTCTCATTTGGAACCGTCGAGAATTGCTGATGTAATCATGGGTTGCGCAAACCAAGCTGGTGAGGATAATCGAAACGTAGCCCGCATGGCACTTCTGCTAGCTGGGCTGCCGAAAGAAGTCCCGGGCGAAACTGTTAATCGCTTGTGCGCTTCCGGAATGGCTGCTGCGGTTAATGCTGCGCGTGCTGCGCATGCAGGTGAAGGTGATTTCTTCATTGCCGGTGGTGTAGAACAAATGACACGCGCGCCCTGGGTTATTTCGAAAACAGCAACGGCCTTCGGTCGCGATGCTCAAATGTTCGATAGCAGTTTTGGATGGCGTTTCATCCATCCTAAGATGAAGGAAAAGTATGGCGTCGATGCCATGGGAGAGACAGCCGAGAATCTGGCAGATCTTTTTTCGATTTCAAGGGATGATCAAGATCGTTTTGCCTGTTGGTCGCAGCAAAAGGCTGTAGCTTCCTCAGAGCGTTTAGCGCAAGAAATTGCACCCGTTGCGATACCACAAAAAAAAGGAGATCCTGTTGTATTCTCTGCCGATGAATTCATCAAGCCAGCATCTTCGATGGAAGGCCTCTCCAAATTGAAACCCGCTTTTCGTTCGGACGGCTCTGTGACCGCTGGCAATGCATCGGGCTTGAATGATGGTGCTGCGGCCTTGTTGATTGCATCGGAAAATGGCCTGAAGGACGCCAATCTTGTTCCTCGCGCGCGCATTGTAAGCTCTGCTGTAACAGGCACAGAACCGCGTATCATGGGAATTGGCCCGGTTGAAGCTTCCCGATTGGCATTGAAACGTGCCGGGCTCACGCTTGATCAAATGGATGTAATAGAACTGAACGAGGCATTTGCAGCGCAAGTGTTGGCTTGCACCCGGCAGCTGGGTCTTTCAGATGATGACGCACGCATCAATCCAAACGGCGGAGCAATAGCTCTCGGACACCCATTGGGTATGAGTGGCGCACGGCTATTGCTGACAGCTTCCATTCAACTTCAGAATACTTCTAAGCGATATGCACTTTGCTCTATGTGTATTGGCGTGGGTCAAGGCTATGCTGTAATTCTTGAAAGAGCTTAACCTTATAACCTATGGCCAATATTTTTGAGTTTGATGGCTTTATTCCGGTTGTTCACGAATCTGCATTCGTCCATCCAAATGCAACCGTTACGGGCAATGTCATTATTGGTAAAAGCGTGTACATAGGACCGGGTGCTGCCATTCGCGGCGATTGGGGACAAATCATCATTGAAGACGGTTGCAACGTTCAGGAAAACTGCACTATACATATGTTCCCCGGAGTTACTGTAATTCTCCGTGAAGGTGCTCATATCGGCCATGGTGCGATTATTCACGGTGCTTCCATTGGTCGTAATTGTCTTGTAGGAATGAATGCAGTTGTGATGGATCGGGTAGAGGTTGGCGATGAATCTATAGTTGGTGCGCTGGCTTTCGTGGCGGCCGATACTAGTGTCCCTCCGCGCAGTGTCATCGTTGGTAATCCGGCGAAAGTTGTTAAGCAAGTGACCGATGAGATGCTTGCCTGGAAAACAGAGGGAACCCGCATTTACCAGCAGTTACCGGATGATTGTAGAGCCGGGCTCCGCGCAGTGGAACCCTTGAGAGAAATTCCTCACGACAGGAAGGTTCAGTCCACGGGATATTCTACCTGGAATGAGCGTAAGTCAAATTCCTAATGCATTCATAAAGCCGTTTTCACATGGTTTGATTATGTTCGTAGGACCTTAATTGAAGCTATGCCATCTCCGGCAAAACCATTTCGTTTCAAGCAATTTGAAATTGTGCAGTCGCGCAGTGCCATGCGCGTGGGTACTGATGCCGTTTTGCTTGCTGCATGGGTAAGGTTTATCGATTGCACACATATACTCGACGTGGGAACAGGCACTGGCGTTATTGCTCTCATCTGCGCCCAGCGCTGTCCAACAGCTATGATAGAGGCCATAGAGATCGATCAAGGTAGCGCGGAGGATGCGCGTGAAAATTTTGAGCAATCGCCCTGGAGTGAAAGGCTGAAAATCCATCTCGGGGATTTTCTAAAGATTGCAACAAGCGAAAAATTCGACTTGATTATATCGAATCCGCCGTACTTCACACATTCACTGCGTGCTGCTGACCCTATTCGGAATGCTGCCAGACACGACGACTATTTGCCATCCGATGCTTTTATGAGGCACTCAAGGGGATTGCTTAAACCCGATGGTAGGATTGCTCTTATTTTTCCTAAAAGTGAGCTGGAGCGTTGGGTGCTTGATGCAGCAACAATGGGTTTGAAACCTGTGCGTATATGCCATGTTTTCACCCTCGCACATAAGGACGCTGCGCGTGTCATGATTGAATTTTGTTTTGACGCTCCCGCAGAACCTGAGATGGATTCGATTCTTATTCAGAAAAGTCCGGGAGAGCCTTCCGATGCATATAAGCAAATGACTACAGAGTACTACACGAAGTGGTAAGCCGCATTCTACGTAAGTTATATCCTCCGATATGCCAATGCCCCCGAGACTGAATGATTAGTGCTTGATTACTTTGTAGACAGCTGACTTACCTCTTTCATCCTTTAACCGAATTACATAGGCACCGGCAGCCCAATTCATAACAGAAATAGTAGTAAGATCAGAACGTAATTTCACGCTTTCAATGCTGCTTCCAGCCTGATTGAAAACTTCGGCCGTAATGCTGGCATAAGCATTCTTTGTCTGAATAACTAACTCATGGGCTGTAGGATTAGGATATATGTTCACCTGGTAATCAGCAGCAAAAGACTCATCTACCGAGGTGATCAGTACTTCGTAGGGTTGCTGCACGCCTTCGTTAACAAATCCATCTTGACTGCTGGTAAAGGCGACTTGCCCAATTGAATAGGACACGCTACCTCCGCTGCCGGAAACATCGCCTCCGGTTGCAACTATAGCTTGTTGTCCAAAAGAAAACTTAGCAGATAGGCAAATTGCAACAAGTGAGAATGATTTCATCATGGGTTCATTTAGTTTTCCTGAGGCAAAAGTATTAGCCGCCAATGTGGCGTTTTAACTCATGCACTGCTTCATCCCAGAGCATTTTCTGATCGTCTTCTTCTCCCTCTTCTGCGAAATCGCATACAATCAATGCTAATTCACCAGTCATCTCATCAATTTTGATTCGGAGTTCAAAGAAATTGGTTTCTTTATCCGACTCATCAAGCCATTGATACCGTACCATTTGTTCTTTTTTCTTGGCAATCAGTTGTGCTTTTCTTTCCTCGCCTTCCCAGATAAAAGTGTAGACGTCGCCTCGAATGTGTACTTGCGGCGCAAACCACTCTTCTAATCCGCTTGGGTTGGCCATACAGTTGTAGAGGATGGTATCGGATGTTCGAAGGATGTATTCGAGTTCTATTGGTTTTTTCGTCATGGGTGTTAGTTCAGGTATAGTTATGCAAGAATAAGTTTTTTTATGCGCCGATAGAAGTTTTTTTGCCCATGTTTTTGAAGCGCGCGAAAGTGACTATATTTGCGCCCTCAAAATTGGCGGGGTAGCTCAGCTGGTTAGAGCGCATGATTCATAATCATGAGGTCGGGGGATCGTGCCCCCCCCCCGCTACAGAGAAGTTAGACACGAAAAAAGGCCGCTGATGCGGCCTTTTTCATATTTGGAGTAATCGATTTGCTTAGTAACGATTTCCACGATCGTAACCGCCACCATCATTGTCGCGGTTGAAACGTGGCTTGAAACCACCTTCACGACGACCACCGCCACCGAAGTTGCTGCGTGGACGATCGTTGCTGCGAGGACGCTCTTCTGCTTCCTTTACATTGATTTTGCGACCTGATACATCGGTCTGATCTAATTGTGCAATTGCTGCACGACCTTCATCTTCTGAAGGCATTTCTACGAAGCCAAAACCGCGTGAACGACCGGTTGCGCGATCAGTAACTACCTTGGCAGATGCCACGGCACCATAACTTGAGAAAACTTCGCCAAGCTCTTCGCTCGACATGCTGTAATTCAGCCCTGAAACAAAAATGTTCATTTTTAAAACTGTTTGTTGATTAAAATATTAGACAACTGCGAACTCCAACAAACATTGACCACGGAAGAAAACATATTGTTGAAAGAAGAGTAGTCTTGACAAATATAGACCTTTCATGCAAGCAACCAAGAAAAAAATGAAATTATTGCGGTTGTCAGGAACGCTGCAGGCTCACTTCATACCCGGCATGTGCCCGAATATTCAGGACTCGGTCTTTATCGAGCAACCAATATTGCCCCTTTATCCCCATGAGACGGCCTTCAACTTCAGGTGTCGTGTCGAGCTTGATCGATTTCGGTTTGGAAGGAAGCTGAAGGGTAGGATATTCTATGGTTTGGATTAAATCATGGTCGTCCACGAAAGTGTATAGTTCTTCCGGAAAAAAATCCAGTAGCTGATTTTTTTTCTCCAGCAAACTCAGGTTATCACTGCACTCGCCCTTGAGCATGCTTTGCCACGCTGTTTTATCGGCAATGTGGTCTTTGAGCATCACTTCTATTTTACCGGCAAGCTGACGATAGGGTGTTTCAGCTAAGCGTATACCCTCGGTTGCGCCTTGGTCAATCCACCTTGAGAGAAGATTGGTGCTTCTGGTTACGCCCACTTTGATGCTGCTTGTTCTAGAGAGATAGACATAATGGGGCTGGTTGTGATGCTTTTGCTCCCATTCAAAGTCGCGCAGAGCAATCCCTTCGTGAATTCTGCTCAATTCCGGATTCACTATACTCGGGCAGCTGAGCGGCGAGGTTAAGAAGGCATCGTAACTCAAGCCTTCACCATAGGTTTTGTTTACTTTTTTTCCTGTTGCAACACAGTGAATATTACCTGAGAACTGTATTTTTATTCGCTGACCAACCCATTCATTGATGGACACGCTGCCATTCGATTCTAGTATATGGATCAATGGTAATTGGTACGTGGCTCGGTTTCCTCCTTCTAGCGAAGTGGTCATCTTGCGAAGGTGGGTGGTGATGTTTGTCATTTTTACTGTAAACTTATTTGAATCAATTTAGCCGCCCAAGAATTCTCTCAGAGAATTCAAGGCACGATATGAAAATAAAAGTACTGGAAAATAAATATTCGTACCTCGAATATCAGCAGTTAATTCATCAATTGTTGGATAGCGGTAAAGTTACAGGAGATGAGCAGTCGGAGTCACTACTGGAATATACAAAACTCAATATGCACCGCATGCATAGGTGGGAGAAAACGTTTTCACCCAGCCCGGTTCTGATTAAAAAAATAGCTGCGCTAAAATCGCCCCTACAATGGGTCGTGATTACGGAAGGATGGTGCGGTGATGCTGCGCAACAAATTCCGGTTATTGAGAAGTTGGCTTCTTTTAATTCGTTAATAACAACTCAGTATGTTCTGAGAGACGAGAATCCCGAGTTCATAGATTCATTTCTGACCAATGGAGCGAGGTCTATACCGGTTTGGATATGCCTCGACTCGAAGGGTGAGTTTGTTTGGAAATGGGGTCCGAGACCTCAGGCTGCCGCAGAAATGCTTCAGCTTCTAAAGAATGAGGGTGTTGACATGTCTGTTCAAAAACAAGAACTTCACAGCTGGTATGCGAAGAACAAGCATTTCGCTTTTCAATCCGAAATTGAACATTTACTTGCTCATCATTCTAGCCTCTGAGGGTTGCTTGATTTGGTGTTAGCTCCTTAATTTTACCACTTGTCAGGTTAATTGAATTGAGGACGATTTTCGGAATGGTTCTTGGCTGCTTCGAAGCATACTTTGGCAAAATGAAATGTTAAGTTTGCATCTGTAATCAATTCAATTTTGCTTGTTGCAATCGGTAATTTTTAAAACACGAACTATGAAAATGGTGATTCTAAGAAGCGCTTTGTTTTTTTCGGCACTGGTCATGAGCCTTTCCTTGTCGGCTCAAAGCAAGTACAAAATCAAAGGCCACATTGAAGGGCTAAAGGATACATCGATTTACCTGGCCAATTACTATGGAAACAAGCTCTACTACAACGACACTGCTCGGGTAGACAGCAAAGGTAATTTCGTATTCGACGGCAAGCCATTTAATGAATGCGGGAAGTATGCCATTGTAGTTAACAATCAAACCCGCATGGACATTGTTGTAGACGAAGAAGAGATAGAACTTGATTTCACGCCTGATTGCAGAATTGACGCTATCAATGTGAAGCAATCGAAAAATAACAAAATTTTCTTCGAGTATGTGAAGTTTATCTCTGAAAAAATGCGGTCTCGACAGCCTATCGACGCCGCACTTCAGGATTCAACAAAAACGGATGATGAAAAGAAACCATTCCGCGAACAACTCAAGATGATGAATGACGCTGTTGTTGATTATCAGAAGGATCTCATAGCCAAGAATCCGGATTTATTGGTTAGCAAGCTCATTAAAATGTCGATGGATATCGATGTTCCGGAGGCTCCCTCAGACTCTACTGCTGATGGAAAGAAATTATGGCAGTATCTGTACTATCGAAATCACTATTTCGATAACATCGATTTGACGGATCCCCGCATGATACGCGATCAGGCCTACCATAAGCTTGTTGAAAAATACATCACCCAGGTGCTGCCTCAGATTCCGGATACGATGATTACCGAAGTGCGACGATTGGTTGCTGCTGTAGGTGACAATCAGGATGGTTTTAAATACATCGTCCATCAATTTACCTACAAGTTTGAAACAGCCAAAATCATGTGCATGGATAGGGGATTCGTATACATGATAGACAATTACTATGCGAAGGGCTTGTGTGACTGGGTGAAGGAAGATAAGATTAAGGAAATGAAGGAGTCTGCCGATGAGAAGCGTCATTGCCTTTGCGGTGAAACAGGATTGAACATCATTCTACCGGACACTAACAATGTGTGGCAGTCAATGAGTGCTATCAATGCCAAGTACACTTTGCTTGTTATCTGGGAGGCTTCGTGTGGCCATTGTAAAAAGGAGCTTCCTAAGATTAATGATCTCTACAAGCGATGGAAATCGAAAGGCCTGGAGGTATTTGCCGTTCACAACAACATGGAGGTCGATAAGTGGAAGAAGTTTGTTCGCGATGAAAACTTGGAGTTTGTGAACGTATCGCGCAATCAGTTCATCATGACTCAAGATTCTGCCACCAAGCTTATCTATAGCGGTAGGACAACCTTGCAAAGTTTGAACTTCCATCAGTATTGGGACGTGAACAGCACGCCTAAAGTATATCTAATGGATAAGGACAAGAAGATTATTGCCAAGTCACTCGGCGCGGAGCAGTTAGAAGATTTGCTGAATCGATTGGAAAATGGAAGTGATACTTCGGCACCTATGAAAGAAGCCGAATATGAAGACGAGGATGATAAACCGGCCAGAGGCCGAACAAATGGCGCCACGAAATTGAAAACCGCGGGGTCAAAACCCACGAAGAAATAAATAAATAGCGCATCGAAAGATGCGCTTTCTTTTTATCATGAATCTGAGTGAATGGTTAGTTGTGCGCATGGGAAGGATAACACGAGACCATGTCGCTAACAGGGTAAGAAATGATGATGTATTGTTTTCTGAGTTGGTTCAACTGGTTCATTCGGGGAGCAAAACACAGCGTATGAAAGGTGCCTGGGTGCTCTCGGGAATACATTTGATTGACTCTAACTATCTTCAATCGCACTATCCAATTATTCTCGAACGCTTGAAGTCCGAATCAGTTGGCGGAGTGAAGCGCGAGCTTCTGAGGTGTTTCCAAGGCGCAACATTGAGTGAAGAAATTAAAGAGCAGTTGGTTGTAATTGCGATGAATTGGGTAACGGATGAACGACAGGACTTGGCAGTACGATACCTCTGTTATCGACTGCTCACGCCTTTATTGAGGCATTATCATGAACTTCAAAGTGAACTGAGTATTCAAGTTGATTTGTACCAAAAAAAGTTTGGTCGATTCCCTTGATGAAGCCCTGTGTTTGTTTAGACTAGACTTTAAATCTAATCTCGGTCCGATACGATAATTTTCACGTGCTTGGAAAATTACAACCTAATATGCATGTTATATAGCATGAAAGAATAGCGATCAGCAACTGAGTCAATCACTTGATTGGTGCTCATGCCGGCGCCGTGGCCGGCGCTCTTTTGTATGCGAATGAGCACCGGTTCTTTTCCATTGTGATACTCTTGTAAGCGCGCAGCGAATTTGAAGCTGTGAGCCGGTACAACGCGGTCGTCGTGGTCTGCCGTAAATACCATCGTTGCAGGATAGTTGGTTCCCTTTTTCAAATTGTGATAAGGGGAATATTTGTATAAATAGTCAAATGCAGTTTTTGAGCTATCTGCACATCCGTACTCGGGAATCCACCCTTTGCCGACTGTGAAGAGGTGATAGCGCAGCATGTCGAGAACTCCGACCTCTGGCATAGCTACTCCGAAAAGTTCAGGACGTTGGGTCATGCATGCACCCACGAGCAATCCGCCGTTGGATCCACCGTTGATAGCAAGTTTATCGCTACAGGTATATTTTTCTTTGATGAGATATTCGGCAGCTGCAATGAAATCGTCGAATACGTTTTGTTTGTTTTCGAGCATACCGCCCTTGTGCCATTCTTCTCCGAATTCATTGCCACCTCGGATGCAGGGCATGGCGAATACGCCACCGTTTTCCAGCAAGATGATGCGCGACGAAGAGAAGCCCGGCTGCATAGGCACAGAGAATCCGCCGTAGGAATAAAGCAGTGTAGGATTGTTACCGTCGAGCTTCAAGCCTTTCTTGTGTACGATGAACATCGGTACTTCTGTACCGTCTTTGCTCTTGTACATAATCTGCTTGCTTTCGTATGTCGAAGCTTCAAATCTTACGCTGATGGTGTAGTATTCTTCGGACTTACCCGACTCGATATCGTATTTGTAAATTGAGGTTGGGTAGGTAAATGAGGTGAACGAATAGAAGCATGTTTTTTCGTCGCGCTTACCCGAAAAACCGCCTGCAGATCCGGTTTTGTCGGGCATGGCAATTTCATTTTTGTCGCTTCCGTCGTAATTACAAACGAAGATGCGTGTATTGGCGCGATCGAGGTAACTCAAAAACAATTTACCACCGCACGTCGAAACGCCCTGAAGCATCATGTCGGTTTGCGGAACTATTTCTTTCCAGTTTTCCTTGCCGGGATTATTCGGATCGACCTTGACCAATCGATAGCGCGGTGCATCTGCATCGGTATGCATGAGTAAATGGCCATCTGCAGTGCTCTCAATAATTGAGTTGTGAAGAGAAATATCAGTGAAGAGCGGCTTGAATTTTCCTTGCGCATCCTCCGGATTTTTTATCCAGACTTCCCAGCCGTCCGTGCCGGGTGCAGCATTTAGAATGAGGAACTTTTTGTCTTCGGTTGCACTGATCATGTTGTACATGTGCGGTCTTTCGTTGTCGCGGTAAACAAGCTGATCTTGTGATTGGTCGGTGCCTAGTTTATGGTAGTATACCATGTGATATTCGTTGTTTCCGCTAAGCTCTTTTCCTTTTTCAGGTGCCGGATAACGATTGTAGAAGAAGCCGTCTTTATACCAGGTCGCACCGCTGAATTTTACCCACTCGAGTCGATCCGACATACGTGTCTTGGATGCAATGTCGAACACTTCGATTCGTCCCCAGTCGCTGCCTGCTTCATTTATAGATACGGCCATATAGCGGTTCGAATCATCGGCCCCAAGTAAACCAGCTGAAGTTGTGCCTTCCGGAGAAAGCGCGTTTACATCCAGAAAAACTTCTTCCGGGCCAGTTGCTCCATTGCGCACAAAATATTTGCCTTGCGGTTCGAGTCCGCTATTACGAAACATGAAATAGTAATCGCCGGCTTTGATGGGTGCACCAACTTTCTCGAAATTGAATAGTTCGGTGAATCGCTCTTTGATTTTCTGACGAAATGGGATGCTGTCGAGGTAGCCCTGAGTAAGTGCTATTTGCTCGTTTACCCATGATTCTGTGTTTGCCGCGGTATCATTCTCCAACCACATGTACGGATCCGAAACGGATGTTCCGAAAAAGTCAAGTGTCTTTTCTTCTTTAGCAGTTGCGGGATATTGCTTGATGGTCATGAGCGGAACTTCGGTTGATTCTTTTTGGTTATTGCAGCTTGCAAGTAAAGAAGCCACAAGGACGATGGGTAAAAGTGATTGTTTCATTTTTATCTATGATTACTTCGAATGCATGACACAGAAGGGGATGAGAATCTCTTCCATCGATATTCCTCCATGCTGGAAGGTATTCTCGTAAAAGTGCACAAACTGGTTGTAGTTGTTTGGGTACACAAAAAAGTCACTGTTTTGAGCGAACACGTAGGATGTACTTACGTTGACTTTTGGAAGGAAAATGTCGGCAGGGTTGCGCACTTCAAATACTTCTTTTGGATTGTAATTGAGGTTTTTACCGGCCTTATATCGCAGGTTTGAGTTGGTGTTACGATCACCAACGACCTTGACTGGATTTTCCACGCGAATGGTTCCGTGGTCGGTCGTAATGATGAGTGTGCAGTTGTTTTCTGATACTTTCTTCAGAATATCGAGAAGCGGTGAATGGTCGAACCATGATGAAGTGATGCTGCGGTATGCTGGTTCATCGTCGGCGAGTTCTTTGATTACCTCCATTTCAGTGCGCGCGTGACTCAGCATGTCTACGAAGTTGTAGACAATGACATTCAGTTTGTTGTTCATGAGGTTGCTGAACGAGTCGTTTAACCTCTTACCTGCGTTGAGGTTTGTGATTTTATTGTAGCTCCATTTGAAGTCGAAGCCAAGGCGCTTCAGTTGTGCGGCCATCAATTCTTCTTCATGCATGTTCTTGCCACCCTCATCGTCTTCATTCAGCCAAAGATTGGGGTGTAATCGTTCGATCTCACTGGGCATCAGTCCTGCAAAAAGCGCATTGCGTGCGTAGTGCGTAGCGGTAGGCAATATGGCGTAGAAAATGTCTTCGCTTTCGGGGCGGAAATACTCTTTCAATTTGGGTTGAATAACACGCCACTGGTCAAATCGTAAATTGTCTATTACGACCATGAATACCGTGTCGTTTGACTCCTTGAGTATCGGAGCAACTTTGTTCTTCACCAACGTGTGCGACATTACAGGCGCTTGCGCAGTATTTTTCAGCCACGAGGTGTAGTTGTTTTTGATGAATTTGGCGAATTGCTCGTTGGCTTCGATGCGCTGTGTACGGAAAATTTCAGCCATTCCCTCGTCTTGCGAGTCAGAAAGCTCCAGACTCCATCGCACCAGTTTCTTGTAGAATTCTGACCATTCATCCGTATTCATCTTATCACCTAATCGCATGGCAATTTCACGAAACTCCTGGCGATAATCGTTGGTGGTTTTTTCGCTTACTAACCTTTTTTCATTCAGGTTTTTTTTAAGCGAAAGCAAAATCTGATTGGGGTTGACGGGCTTGATAAGGTAGTCTGCAATCTTCGACCCTATGGCGTCTTCCATAATTTGCTCTTCCTCGCTTTTCGTAATCATGACAACGGGCAGGGTTGGGTCGATGTCTTTGATTTTTTGTAAGGCAGATAGCCCATTAATGCCTGGCATGTTTTCATC
>JAIYBR010000255.1 GCA_027488435.1 Flavobacteriales bacterium | reverse complement strand
TAAAACAAGCATTGAGGACATCACTTTCCTGGGCGACGAAACACAGCTATATCACAAATCGACCCCTGCGCTAGAAGAGCTTGTCCAATTTCTGACAGTAAACCCATCCGTTAAAATCTGCATCATAGGTCATGCAAATTGCCCGGTAAACGAAGACAAGAAAAATTCGGACGCCTACTACAGAAGAGCATCGGAAAAAAGAGCTGAATCGGTTGTGGAATATCTCGTGCAGCACGGCATAGATAAAGCAAGGCTTTCGACACGCGGCATGGGTAACAAACAAATGCTCTACCCCGACCCACAAACAGAGTGGCAGGTTAGTGCAAACCGCCGAATTGAGATAGAGGTGACCGAGCTGTAATTATTTGGCATAATTCGCTTTTTTGTAGCAGCAAGTCGAAATAAGAATAAAACGAATTCACCCTAGTTGAATTCGCCTAACAGGTCAAGAATGCGACCTTATTTTTACACATTCTGTGATAAGAATTGACAAAACACCTTTCCACTTATGCGATTATTGCTTTCAGTTATTCTTCAAGTGATTGCCTCAACCATGTTGATTGGACAAAAGAATGCCAACCTTGCATCCGTTGAAGTTGTATCCGCTATAACTCAGAACACACTCGGATATAATGCAGGGTATTACGTAGAGTTCAAAAATAATAGCACGAAAGAAGTGGACGGATTGAAGTGGAGGGCCGACTTTTATGACAACTTCGGATCGAAAAAAGGAACCAAAGATGGGCAATGGCAATCCGGTAATTTTACCAGCCCCATAAAAGTCAATGAAACGTGTAAAGATTTAGAAACAGTTTGGGTAGAAGGTGCAACCAAAGTTTATGTGCGAATAGTTGAAGTGCACTGGACGGACGGCACCTTGAAAAAATCAAAATAGAATAGAATAATTGTTCTAAAACGGGGTGATATAAGCCGTTGCATTCCCTTAATGTTTTTTCTCCAAATTCTTGGCATCTCTCCTAAGTTTGTGCTTGCTATGTATATTCCTTTTGTGCCTTTGCGTATAGGCTTGGCATGCGCAAGCATGTTGTTGATGACAAACGTTTTCGGTCAATCATGGTCATTAGATTCATGCATTGCGTTCGCATTTCAAAACAACCTTTCCATTCAACTGAGCGCCGAAAACGTTGCCCTCACTAAGCTGAATGAAACTAACGCCATCGGCGGAATGCTGCCGTCACTCAATGCACAGGGCAGCCACGGATACAATTGGGGACAACGTATTGACCCTTTCACCAACCAATTTGCGACTTCCCGCATCCAAAGCAATAATTTCGGACTTGCCACCAGCGTCAATCTGTTTGCTGGGTTGCGACAGGTTAATACGTTGAAACAAGCCGGACTTAACTCCGAAACCGCCCGCTGGAATTATGAGAAAATGCGCAACGACATTGCGCTCAATGTGGCATCTGCCTATTTATCGGTTATCATCAACAAAGAGTTCATGGATATCGCGCGCCGCACGCTCGATGGTACCAATCGGCAGGTAAAACGTATGGAAAAATTAGTTTCAGCCGGTCAACTTGCTGTAAGCAACCTCAACGACATGCAAGCGCAATTGGCTTCTGATAACGCTTCGTTTGTCTCTGCCGAGAATAATTATCGATTATCCAAATTATCGTTGCTCCAATTACTGCAATTGGATGCACAGAAATTGGATCAGTTCAATATTATCATTCCTAAGCTCGATGAAATTGAACAGTACTCCTTGCTTTCAAACCCTGACATTGCCGTGCAAGCCGCCATCAACAATTTCCCTGAAATCAAAAGTGCTACAACCGGCGTTGCCAGTGCCGCGCTTGGGCGCAAAATTGCGGCATCAGCTTATTATCCTAGTTTGAACGCAAGCTTCTCCTATGGTACCGGATATTCAGGCGCGGCCAAGGTTGTTACCGGAAATCCCGACACACTTGCGTTTCCAATCGGAACTGTATTAGGATCCAATAACGTTGTCCTATCGTTACCGCAACTTGCATATTCATCAGACGACTATAAGACCAAGGCCTTTAACAGTCAGCTGCAAGAAAATGTAAACCGTTCTCTCTTTTTCTCTCTCAACATCCCTTTATTCAACGGCTTTTCGACGCATACCGGTGTGAAACGTGCCGAAATAAATCACCGTCAGGCAGAGCTTCAATTGGAACAAACCAAGCAGACCATTACTCAAAACGTCTATCAGGCATACAACGACGCACAAGCAGCACTTGCCTCTTACTACGCATTTAAATCGAGCGTGACCGCGAGCGTAAAAGCATTCGAGTGGGCCGAATTACGCTTCGAGCAAGGCATGAGCAACATTACTGAATATAGCGATGCGCGCATGCGGATGGAAATCGCCCAAGCCAACCTGGCACGAAGCAAGTACGATTACATCTTCAAACTCAAAGTGCTCGACTTTTACCAAGGCAAAGCCATTACTTTACAACCATGAACAAAACTTTGAAGCGTATTCTTATCGGTATAGGTATCCTTGCGGTGGTAGGCGTCGTCTATCGGCTAGCAGCAGGCAAAAAAGACCATACGGTTGTTACAACTGAAAAAAGCGCCTACCGACGAATAATAGAAACCGTGGCTGCTAGTGGTAAAATTCAGCCGGAGTCGGAGGTAAAAATTCAATCAGAAGTTTCAGGACAAATTGTAGAACTGCCCGTTAAAGAAGGCGACCTAGTGCAAAAGGGCCAACTGCTCGTGAAAATCAATCCTGACCTTTACAACTCAGCATATAGTCGCGCTGAAGCTGCACTCAACAGTTCCAAAAGCAACTTGAGCAGCGCAAAATCGCGCCTGGCGCAGGCCGAGGCACAGTTCAATGTGAACAACCTGAACTATCAACGTCAGAAAAAACTATTTGATGATGGTGCTATTTCCAAAGTAGAATTAGAAAATAGCACGAGCTTGTATGAAACATCAAAAGCTGAAGTTGAAGCTGCAAAAGAAAGTATACACAGCGCACAATTTGCCATTGAAAGCGCAATGGCGGGTGTGAGCGAAGCTTCTGATAATCTCAAGCGCACTACCATACTGGCACCGATGACCGGCACTGTTACAGCTCTCAACAAGGAACTTGGAGAAACCGTACTTGGAAACAACATGATGAGTGGTGATGTAATCATGAATATCTCAGCGCTGGCCTTTATGGAAGTGAACGTGGAGGTAAATGAAAGCGATATCGTGCGTGTAAATCTCAATGACACAACGCTCGTGGAGGTAGATTCATACAAGAATGAAACATTCAAGGGAATCGTTACGGAGATTGGCAATACAGCCCTCAATGCAGTTGGCGACCAAATGAACCTCAACCAAGTGACCAACTTCTCTGTCAAGATACGCATCCTGCCCGAATCATATGCACACCTCATGGAAGGAAAGGGAGAGAACTACTCACCTTTCAAACCCGGAATGAGCGCCACAGTCGATATCATTACCGAAAAATCCGATCATGCACTTTCTGTTCCCATTAAAGCTGTAGCAGCTCGCGACGACACCACTTCAGCATCGCTTCTCGATAAGCTAAACAATGAAAATGCAGAAGATGAAAAACCTGAAGACCCCTATACAGTCGTGTTTGTGCGCAATAGCGCAACAGAAAAGGCCGAGATCCGTGTAGTGAAAATGGGAATACAAGACGACAAATTCATTCAGATTCTGGAAGGAATTACGGAAAACGATGAAATTGTAACCGGTCCCTATGAAGTCGTTTCACAGACCCTGAAGCCAGGCGATAAGCTGCATATCGAAACAAGCAAATCATCCGATACCAATCAATAACTCAGCATGTCTCTTTTGTTGTTGCTCGAAACATCCGGCAAAAACTGTTCGGTGGCACTGGCGAATGCGAAGAGCATCATCGATGTCCGTTCTGCTGCCGCAGAGCATTTCATTCACGCGGAAGAATTGCATGGGCTCATCTCTACACTTCTACAAGAGAACGAGTATTCGTTTCGATCGCTAACAGCAATTGCCGTTAGCAAAGGTCCCGGCTCATACACCGGCCTACGCATTGGGGTGAGCGCTGCAAAGGGATTGTGCTTCGCTCTTACTATTCCTCTTATCGCTGTCGACACCACCGAGATTCTTGCACATCACGCCTACACCGTTTACCCTGAAGCAACTCTGATTTGCCCGGCTATCGACGCACGTCGGATGGAAGTGTACTGTGCCCTTTTCGATGAAAAACTGCATCGACTAAAGCCTGATACATCGATGATTATCGATGAACACACATTTACATTTTACAATTCTCAACAATTCGTGATAGTGGGCGATGGCGCAGAGAAATGCAGGCCGTTTGTCGATGTGAATGTGAGCATCCTCAACATTCTCCCCGATGCAAGTATGATGTTCAAACCCACTCTTAAGGCATGGACAGAAAGCCGATTTGAAGATGTCGCGTACTTCGAACCCTTCTACCTAAAAGAATACGTGCCAGGCACGGCGAAAAAAAATAGTTTATAGTCTGCTTATTTTCGCTTCATGATTCGAATGTCGGGTTGTCTTTTGGCAATACTACTTTTATTCTCCGCCTGTCGCGACCGCAACCGCGACCAAGTGCCTGATGTACCTGTAAACATTGCTATCAATATATACCAACCCGACTTCTTCAATCTTACCGTGCCACTTGGCTGGGTTTACGTCACCGGAGGTTCGCGCGGGATCATTGTATATCGAAAGTCCGAAACGGAATTCGTAGCATTGGAGAGACACAGCCCCTTTCAGCCGGAAGATAATTGTGCGGTAACGGTGAATGAAGATGGCACAATCATAACCGACCCATGCTCCGATTCTAAGTGGCTAATAACAGATGGCACCATCGTTCAAGGTCCAACAGCGTATCCGCTTGTTACCTACTCAACCTCCTATTCAAATCCCATTCTCTATATCACCAATTAATATCCGTTGGATACACTCCTTACAAGACGTCTTTCGATAGAATAGAATATCAAAAAATTATTTGTATCGAATGGACATTCAAAATTCAACGAATTTGAACGTGGTAAAAACATAGGCCCACAGCAGAATGTAGCATTCGACAGATGGCATATCTAAGATTTGTTTACATTCGTAGCACATTGCGCTGTAAACCAATCCAACATGAAACACTTTCTCCTTAGTGCATTCTGTGTTTTTCTCTCATTAGCCGTTGATGCCGAAGTAATCATAATTTCAGGCATGTATCAAGGCAAAGATCTGTATGTAAAAAATCCTCCGACAGCAGACGGTTTGGGATATTGTGTGTTCGAAGTGTTGGTTAACGGTCAGCCAACCGCAGATCAACTCGAATCGGCTTCGTTTGCCGTTGACCTCGCGATTTGGAAACTCGAGATAGGTGCTCCCCTTGAAATTGTGCTCCGATGCAAGGAAAATTGCGATGTTAAAATTCTCAATCCGGAAGTTATTTATCCGAACAGCACCTTCGAGATCACTTCCTTTTCTGTGAATCCCGAAGGCTCACTAATCTGGACTACCAGCAAGGAAACTACTCCACTCACCTATATCATTGAACAGTTTCGCTGGAATAAATGGATCAAGGTCGGTGAAACGAAAGGACTTGGCAAATCAGATAAATGCACTTACAGCCACCCGGTCAATTTGCATTATGGCATAAATACGTTTCGAATTTATCAGATGGACTATAAAGGTCAGCATACATCTGAAGAATTAAAAATTGACAGCACTTCTCCCGAAATAAAAATAAAGTCGTTGAAAATTTCGAATAGCATCGAGTTCTCAGCTCCAACCGACTATGAAGTAGTCAGTGAATTTGGAACACGTATCACATCCGGACGCGGGCTTTCAATTGATGCGTCCAAATTCGTCAAAGGAAAATACTACATCAACTACGACAACAAGGTCGGTGCTATCGTTGAAAAAAAGTAAGTACAGGATGCGCAAGATTGAACACATTGGTATAGCCGTAAAAGATCTCGCTGCGTCGAATCAAATTTTCGAAGACATTCTGGGTGTTGCTCCTTATAAGCAAGAAGAAGTGCAGAGCGAACATGTGCTCACATCCTTCTTTCAAGTTGGTGAGAGCAAAATAGAATTGCTGCAAGCCACTTCACCCGACAGTGCCATTGCCAAGTATCTGGAAAAAAACAAAGAAGGAATTCACCACATTGCATTCGATGTAGAAGACATCATGGCTGAGATTGCCAGACTAAAAGCGAAAGGATATACGCTCATTCACGAGTCACCCAAAGAAGGAGCTGACAATAAAATCATTGCGTTCATGCACCCGAAGTCGAGCAATGGCGTGTTGGTCGAATTATGTCAGGATCGTTTCAAGAAATGAAATCGACCCTTTTTCTTACGCTTCATTTTTCGTGCGTCGGGGCCGAACAAGTCGTTCTCTTCATGTTTGCCCGACTTCGATAAATCAACACTGCCGGGTTTTGCATCACATTCTCTATCGGGCTGTTTCGAAAGCCATTGAATTCTTAGCGTAATAAGTACCGGACTATATCTTCCTGTGAAATAGGGCAACGTAGCCTTTGCTCCTTCCCAAGGCAGGAGATTCAACACGGGTACCTCAATCATAGGCATGATAAAAATACCGGCTTCGGGTTTCCAGCCGAAGCCCAAGCGATAGTGAGCCTGTATTGGCATCACGGAAGGAAACTCGGTCTTGGCGCCTCGTGCTACACTACCCGATCGATTGGTGATGAATGCAAAATCTACATTCACACCGAGCGAATTCTGAATCCACCACCTGTCTGCCAGCATGATTATATTACTCATGTTGGCAAAGCCACTCAGATAATGATCACTAAATGATGCACCGGCAGAAGAAGGGTAACCGGAAAACTGTTCAACTCCTTTCAATTTTTTATAGCACAAACCATAGTCGAAATGATCTATCAATCCTCGTCGATTAAAAAAATGATGACGACCCGCCTGAATACAAAACCCTATTCCTCCATCGCGGGAAAAAAAACCGTCGTAAAGCGTATCATCGGCATTATTAAACCCGGTCAGCGACTCACCTCGGGGAAAGGGACTCATCAAGGTCAAGCCCGGAGCTACAAACCAACCTGAACTTTTGAATTGTCCGCCCGGAACATAAAGGGCTTTGTTTTGACGTTGAGCAAAGCCGGAAATAGACCATAGGAAGAAAAAAGTAAATAGAAGATGATGCCACATAAGGCTAAACTAATACAGCTCACCCAATAATCGAACAGAAACGCGGGTAGTTTAGAACGTTCAATTGTGAATCGCAATCAAGCGCAACAAATGATCCTCGACCTCCTGTGAATCCCATTTGTCGGCGATATTTTCCATCGACATAACCTGATCCATGATGCGTTGCTGACGATACCCATTACTCAACGCGTCCTGATAGGGAGTGTGCGAAAATGAAACTTGCTCGTAAAGCGACTTCCACAACTGTGGATGCTTTTGACTGAAGCGTCCTTCAATTTTCTTTTGAAGAAGGAAATCCTTGTCGGCTGTTTTATCGCGCATTTCAATGTAGTTGTTCAAGGCCAATTGCAATATGGCGTCGCCAGCTGGCTTACGTAATCGCGTGTATTCGGGCATGACCTTCTCGAAATCGTCATTGAACTGATCGAGCAACATGTTGAGATACGTGCAATCTTCAAAGCCGGCATTCATTCCCTGGCCATAGAATGGCACGATGGCGTGCGCTGCGTCGCCCATCAGGCAAACACTGTCCTTGTAATGCCATGGGTAGCATTTGGTCATAACCAAGCTCGCATCCGGATTGGCGAAAAAGTCCTCCACCAATTCAGGCATCAGCGGAACAGCATCAGCGAAATGTTCGTGGAAAAAAGCGCGCACAGCGTCCGGTGTTTTCAATCCGGCTAGAGAATATTTCCCTTCGAATGGGATGAAAAGCGTACAGGTGAATGAGCCATCGACATTGGGTAATGCAATCATCATGAATTCCCCTTTTGGCCATATGTGCAGGCAGTTCGTATCTAACTGATGCGAGCCATCTGCATTCGCCGGAATTTCCAATTCCTTGTATCCATGGTCGAGATAGGTCTGCGAATAATCGTAGCGATCTAAACGAGTTAGCCTCGTTCGCACTGCGCTAAACGCTCCATCTGTTCCAAAAATCTGATCAAACGATTCACGCACTTCGCTTCCCGTTTCTTCATCGTGAAAAATGACACTTTTATTTTCCAGATCCACGTCCTTGCAACGATGCCTGAATACAAGTTCTACATTTTCATGCTCGGAAGCGCACTGCATGAGCGTTTGATTAAGCAAACCACGCGACACGCTGTAAATTGCTTGGCCCTCTTTCCCATAGGGCTGATAAGTAAGATTACCATCAACTGCGTGCATCATTCGTCCATGCATGGGAATAGCCACTTTACGAATGATATCGGCAACGCCGGCGCCTTCCAATCCTTTCCAACCGCGATCGCTCAATGCCAGATTGATACTCTTGCCTTGTACGATTTTCAGTTTCCGAATGTCTGGTCGACGATCAAATACTTTTACCTGATATCCGCGCTTGGCCATGTAGACCGCCCACAAACTGCCTACTAAACCCGCACCTACAATGGCTACTTTTTTATTACTCATGACTACTTCACTTTTTCCAATGCTTGGCGCAAATCTTCGATCAAGTCTTCCATGTCTTCAACGCCTACGCTCAATCGCAATAACGAATCGACCAGACCGGTCTTGATTCGCTCTTCGCGCGGAATGGACGCATGCGTCATGGAAGCCGGATGTCCGACGAGTGATTCAACACCACCCAACGATTCGGCCAACGAGAAAACATGCAACGCTTGCGCAAGTTCACTGGCGTCTTCAAACGAATCGCTCTTGAGCGTGAATGAAATCATACCACCGAAATCGCGCATCTGACGCTTCGCCACTTCGTGATTCGGATGATCAGCGAAGCCGGGCCAGTATACCTTGCCCACTTTCGGATGTGCGCGTAAAAACTCAGCAACTGCTCTTCCGTTTTCACAATGCGCCTTCATACGCAAATGCAGCGTCTTCAATCCACGCAACACCAAGAAAGAATCTTGCGGTCCGGGCACAGGGCCGCATGAATTGGTAATGAACGCGAGTTGATCGTAAAGCTCCTTGCTATTGGTCATGAGCGCTCCCATCACAACGTCGCTGTGACCTCCGAGATATTTCGTAGCACTGTGCATCACAATATCAGCTCCCATGTCGAGTGGATTCTGCAGATAGGGCGATGCAAACGTGTTATCGACTACCGACCACACTCCAAGGCGCTTGGCCATTGCTGTATAATGCGCGATATCGATAATCTTCATCATCGGGTTGGTAGGAGTCTCAATCCAGATCATGCGTGTCTTGGCATTCACACACGCTTCCACCGCTGCGAAATCATGCATGTCTACAAAATGAAACCGAATGCCCATCTTCTCGAACACCTTGGTAAAAAGGCGATAGGTTCCACCATATAAATCGTCCGTAGCGATGACTTCATCACCCGGCGAAAGCAATTTTATTATGGTATCGACAGCCCCCATACCACTGCTGAAACACAGACAATGCTCGGCATTTTCCAGTGAGGCCAGACAACTCTCGAGTGCTGTGCGCGTAGGGTTTTTGCCGCGTGCATAGGCGTAGCCTTTGTGCTTTGCGGGAGCCTCTTGCACGTAGGTGGAAGTTTGATAAATCGGAGTCATGATTGCTCCTGTAGTGGGGTCAGGTTCCTGACCGGCATGAATTGCCTTGGTACCGAATTTCATACGATTCTAATTTGGCGCAAGTAACAACAAAAAAGGCTTAACTTTTCTTGCTCTTGCCGCCTAGACGATCCGGGTTGGCGGAAAGAAAAGACTTCCAGCCGGAATACGATTTACCTGCCGTAAGTGGACTGCTGCTTTGGTAGAAATGGCAAACTGCTGCCGCCAATCCATCCGTGGCATCTAGCTTCTCGGGCATATCGGCGTCTGGTATCTGTAACACCCGCTGCAGCATGGCGGCTACTTGCTCTTTCGAAGCAGCACCATTTCCCGTTATGCTCTGCTTGATTTTTCGCGGTGCATATTCCTGCACAGGAATTTTTCGACTCAGTGCTGCCGCTATGGCAACGCCCTGGGCTCTTCCCAGCTTCAACATAGACTGCACGTTCTTGCCGAAGAAAGGTGCTTCAATGGCCAACTCATCGGGATGGAAACCATCGATGAGCTCAATGCATCGTTCAAAGATTTTCTGCAATTTCAGATGATGGTCTTCTATCTTATCCAGTCGAAGCACACCCAAAGCAACAAGCTTCATTTGCTTGCCTTGCACCTCAATGATACCGTAACCCAAAATGGTTGTACCGGGGTCGATGCCTAAAATGATGCGCTCGTTACTCAAATGCTCTTTTCTTTGATGCCGTAAAGCTATGATAGTTCTGCTCTTCGCCATCGGTCTCATCTATGCACTCTACGCACTGTGGTTGCTAAGCATGATTGTGCAGTGGCACCGACCTGACAATGCTCCTGAGCCTTGGCAGGATGGAAACCACTTAACCATCATCATCCCATTTCGAAATGAAGCTGAGCATTTGCCCGTTTTACTGAACACGCTTGGAAATCAAAAAAAAGAAGCCCCAGGGGTTCGAATCATACTAGTCGATGACCACAGCACTGATAACTCTCTTTTCATTGCACACCAATTTAAGGAAGAACATGAAGAGGCAACTGTCATCAGCCAAGTCGAAACACACGGTAAAAAACAAGGAGTCGACATCGCCCTTTCCCAAGTAAAGACAAATTGGGTTGTAACACTCGATGCCGACATACAACCTTGCGATGGCTGGCTCAACCGCATTGCCTCCTGGACAATAAACAATACGCACGACCTACTCATTCTGCCGCTTCACATCGGCCCGGGAAAAAACCTTATCGGCCATTTGCAAGAGGTAGAGTTTGCGAGCGTCATGGCCATTACGGGTGGAATGGCACTGAGTGGTAGACCCATTCTATGCAATGGTGGCAACTTATGTTTTCGAAAGGAAGCTTATGAACGAGTGCGCCACAGCCGAAAGGACATGCACATCACAAGCGGTGATGACGTGTTTCTGCTCAACGCGCTCAAGCCATTTGGCAAGGTGGCCTGGGTGCACGATCCGCATGTGCGGGTATCGACCGCGCCAAAATCAAGTTGGAAAGAATTTACGGCTCAGCGCCTGCGGTGGATGGGCAAAGCAGGTTTCATTCGCGACAAGTGGTTGCAGGCGACGGCATGGCTTGCGTTTCTCGCCAATGGCATTTTTCTGATAACTGCAATAGCGAGCTTGCTCGGAAACTTCAACCCGATATTTTTCCTACTCCTGGCGGCTATCAAAATCTTGCTCGACGGCTTGCTCATACTTCGGGTAGGAAAATGGTTGTGCATAAAACAGCTGAAGAGATTTTACCTGGTGCTCATTTTTATCTATCCCATCTATGCAACTTTGTTTCCGTTGATGAGCCAATTTGTAAAACCATCGTGGAAGGGACGAACAACCAACAACCGATAGCAAATCGATCACCGGCGCAAATTGCGTGGAAGCGCTTCCGATCGAATCCGCCTGCGATGGTGGGGCTATTATTTATTGCGCTCGTGGCATTGGTATCGTTGCTCGGTCCTTTTATTCGTCCCGACTCTACAGTTGATGCCAACGATCAATCGCTCGTGTTGAGTCGTATAAAACCAGGTACCTCCGTTCAAGAAATCCGCATCAAGAACGACAATCCTGAAATCAGTTTTTGGAAGGAATGGATGAAAGGCGGTAAATCGAAAAGCTACACTTCTATTCCCATTGATAGTATTGCTGAATCAAGCTACTCAATTTCCTATTGGATGACAGGAGCACTGAACCCGGATGGCACACGCATTTCAAAACAAGAGCTGCTGGCAAATGAAAGCGGTGCCTATTTCTTCACTCGAACATTTTACCTGGGCACCGATAAATATGGTCGCGACCTTCTTTCTCGCCTCATGGCCGGGACGCTTATTTCATTGGCCGTAGGAACCATTGCGGTTATCATCTCACTGCTGGTTGGCCTTACGCTTGGGCTCATCGCAGGATATTACCGAGGTTGGGTTGATCGACTCATCATGTGGTTCACGAATGTGATCTGGGCAGTTCCCACTCTCATCCTGGTAATGGCAATCACCTTTGCATTTGGCACCGGCTTCTGGAAAGTGTTTCTCGCTGTCGGCCTTACCATGTGGGTAGAAGTAGCGCGCATTGCGCGAGGACAAGTGCTCGGCATTCGCGAGAAAGAATACATTGAGGCCGCCCGTGCACTCGGGTTTTCCGAAATGCGCATCATATTCAACCACGTCTTGCCTAACATACTTTCACCCATCATAGTAATCTCAGCGGCCAACTTCGCATCGGCTATTCTCATTGAGGCAGGACTCAGCTTTTTGGGCCTTGGCGCGCAAATTCCAACACCCAGCTGGGGCAATATGATACGTGAGCACTATGCCTACATCACGACCGACCTTGCTTATCTGGCTATAGTTCCCGGTTTTATGATTATGCTTCTCGTGTTGGCATTCATGATGGTGGGCAACGGACTGCGCGATGCACTCGATGTGCGCGAGTAATCACGATTTCTCTTTTACATTCGCAGCTATGGAAAAAAATGCACGCATTTACGTGGCAGGGCATCGCGGCATGGTGGGAAGCGCCATTGTGCGACAACTAGAACAACAAGGCTACACTCACATAATCACTCGAACGTCATCGGAACTTGATCTGCGAAACCAGCAAGCAGTTCAGTCATTCTTCGCAGAAACAAAACCCGAATTTGTTTTTCTCGCGGCAGCTAAAGTTGGCGGTATTCATGCGAACAACGTTTATCGCGCAGAATTCCTCTATGATAATCTAATAATAGAAGCGAACATCATCGATGCCGCTTATCGCAATCATTGCAAGAAACTTCTCTTCTTGGGTTCATCATGCATCTATCCAAAAATGGCTGAGCAACCGCTGAAAGAAGAAAGTCTTCTTTCCGGTTTTTTAGAACCAACCAACGAACCCTATGCTATCGCGAAGATTGCCGGTATCAAATTGTGTGAAGCGTATCGCGATCAATACGGCTGCAATTTCATTTCAGGGATGCCCACCAACTTATATGGACCGAACGACAATTACGACCTCCACAATTCGCACGTTCTGCCGGCTCTCATACGCAAATTCCACACAGCCAAAATGAATGGCGAAAGCGAAGTGGAAGTGTGGGGAACCGGCTCTCCGTTGCGCGAGTTTTTGCACGTCGATGATCTGGCCGAAGCATGTATGCACCTTATGCTACACTACAACGAAAAGCTATTCGTCAACATCGGAACAGGGGAAGACCTTTCCATAAAAGCACTGGCCGAAATGGTGAAGGAGATTATCAGTTTCGAAGGAAATATTCGTTGGAACACCGACAAGCCCGATGGCACACCTCGCAAGCTGATGGATGTATCGCGCATTCATGCTTCAGGCTGGAAACACCGCATTTCGCTGCGCGAAGGAATTTCTGCCGTTTATGAAGATTTCAAAACAAAAGAACTTGCTGAACTGCGCGCAAAATGAGCCGCATCGCCTTCATATACTCGAGTGTTCTCTGCTTAACACTGACGTCCCTTTCGTCATTTTCACAACAGTCAAGCGTGCCGCTAAATAGGTTGTGGAATCTCGAGTGTGAGCGAATGGCATTTCGCAACGACAGTAACGAAATTCATTTAGGAGAAAAGCCAACACTGCTGAAAAACACCATTGGATTGGGCGATTTTCAGTGGATAGAAAGCAAGCGAAGTTTCAAAAAACTAGGCGCCAAAATTTTTCGCGATCATGCCGTGGATATCCGTCGCGAAGATTATCGAATCATCGTCGATCCGCTGTTCGACATAACAGTTGGACGTGACATTGCAGACACGGGAGGGTTTCAATCGGGTAATCTTATTTTCAACCAGCGGGGCATTCAACTTATGGGCGATATAGGATCGAAGTTCAGCTTTCAAAGCGCCTTTTTCGAAACGCAAACCTTGGCCCCCGACTATTTGGTGCGCATGCACAATGCCTCTGGCGTTTATCCATCGTACGGAAGAACTAAGGCTTTCGGAAAGAATGGATTCGATTTCGCTATGGCAACTAGTTTACTCACCTTCGCTCCGCATCGTGCAGTCACGCTGCAGGTCGGACAAGGACGTCAATTCTACGGTCATGGCTATCGTTCCATTCTCTGGAGTGATGCCTCGTTCGTACACCCCTTCGCCAAAGTAAGTTTCGCATTTTGGAAAGGGAAAATTCGCTACAGTTCGATGTACGCCGAGCTGCGCACACTGGAGCGATTGCCCAAAGGAGAAGTTCCTGAATCACTCTTCCAGCCTAAATCGGCGAGTGTGCATTACCTCAGCATCATTCCGCATCCGAACATTGAAATTGGTATTTTCGAAAGCACAATCTGGAATCGATTCGACAGCACAGGAATTCATCCTCCGTCGGCACTAGCTGCAGCTCCCATTCTTGGATTGCACAGCGCTGTTGAAGGATTGGATGCGAAAAACAACAGCATGCTTGGTTTGAATCTTCGCTTTTCTCCGGGTAAAAAAGTAAAGCTATACGCACAGCTAGCCCTCGACCAATGGAGCTCACGCCGATTCGGATGGCAGGCGGGGGTACAACTCTACGATTTGGCTCTCCCTGGCTTGTGTGCGCAACTGGAATACAATAAAACCGGTGACTATTTATACACCAGCAGCTTCGCATGGCAATCTGTTTCTCACGCCAATCAGCCCTTGGGACATCCGGCAGGTGGCGCGCTTCAAGAGCAAGTTGGCATTCTCAACTACCGAAAAAAACGTTGGATGTGTGAAGCGCGTTTGAATCGAATAGAGCAAAGCATGGGGCCGCAAGCCAACTTTAATTCTGACCCAACTATCAACATAGAGCCCGGCATTACATCAGGTTCTCGCGAGTTGTATCATGCAACAACATCGCTTTCTTGGATAGTTCAGCCGCAAACCTGCACTGCGATTACTGCGGGAGTTACATGGCGACAAGAGAATATTTTACATACTTCCGTTCCTTTGTTTAGCGCAGAAACCCGTTACATTTGGATTGGCCTCAAATCGAATATCCTCAATCAATACTCCGATTTCTGACCGAAGGAAAATGGCGTGTATTTGCCTATTTTCGCGCTAACCAACTACCAAACCAACCACCGACGTGTCAGAGATTTTACGTGAGCTTATCGGTTCTTTCAGCACTGCCTTTGTATTGGTGATTATTGCCACACCTTCGCTCATCAAAGTTGCGAAGCTCAAGCACCTTGTCGATGAACCAGGAGATGCCCGAAAACTGCATCGCAGGTCTGTACCAACTATCGGTGGAATCATGATTTTCGCAGGAACCATTATAGGCTATTGTTTATGGTTTCCCTCCAAAGAAGGTTGGATTCTGGGTAATAATTATTTCCCCATTGAAGCGCTCAACGAGTTTAAATACCTCGTAGCATGCATGTTCATTCTGTTTTTCCTCGGACTGAAAGATGACATCATTGGTAAAAAAAAAAAAAAAAAATTATTGGTGCACATGCTTGTTGGCTTCATACTCGTTTGTATGGCCGACATCCGAATCACTCAGTTCTGGGGACTCTTCGGCGTAACCGCACTTCCTTATTGGCTAAGCATTTCCCTATCCATATTCGTCTACGTTGTAATTGTGAATGCTATTAATTTGATTGACGGAGTAGATGGACTTGCCGCAGGATTTGCATTTATAGCCAGCATTGCATTTTCATACTGGTTTTACAAGACAGGTGACCATCCGCTCTCACTTCTTGCAATTGGACTTGCAGGAGCTGTTCTCGGGTTTTTGGTTTACAATTTTCAGCCGGCGAAACTTTTCATGGGTGACTCTGGTTCGCTCATCATCGGGATTGTGCTTTTTGTACTCGCGGTTAAACTCATCGAATTTCCGGTAAGTCGAATGCTTGTAAATATGGAGCCCGTACCAAAACCTGTTTTGGCTATCGCCATCCTGGCATATCCTCTCGTTGACACGTTAAGAGTATTTGTATTGCGTGTCATGCGAGGCCGATCACCGTTTTCGGCAGATAAAAATCACATTCACCACAAATTACTAGCAATTGGATTGAGTCATCGTCAAACATGTTTCGTGCTATATGGCTTCTCCATTGCGATTATTTTACTTACGTTTAGATGCCCCCCCTATTCACCGAATGTAAGTTTCATTCTGGTAGTGTCGGTTGCTATTTTGTCGCTTAATTCCGTGTTCCTCTTCAAAAACAAATCGTAAATTTTAGCATGGGCAAAATCTTAATCATCGACGACGAGCAAGCCATTCGAAAAGCATTAAAAGAAATTCTTGAATACGAATCGTTTGAAGTAACCGAAGCAGAAGATGGCCCGACTGCGCTGAAGCTTGTCGATAAAGACACGTTCGATTTGATTTTTTGCGATGTGAAAATGCCACGCATGGATGGCGTAGAAGTACTCAGCAAGTTGAAGGAAAAAGGCATCGAAACACCCGTCGTGATTATCACCGGACACGGCAACATAGAAACGGCTGTCGAAACGCTGAAAAAAGGCGCTTACGATTTCATTCAAAAACCGCTAGATCTAAATCGGATTTTGGTTACCGTGCGCAATGCCTGCAACCAGGTATCACTTCAAAAAGAAACCAAAAGCCTGCGCAAAAAAATCGCGAAAGCTCCGGCCTTTCAGATTGTTGGTAAGAGCAAAGCAATTGAAGAAATCAAAAATCTGATCGACACCGTAGCGCCTACCGAAGCACGCGTGCTCATTACCGGTGGCAACGGATCAGGAAAAGAACTCGTAGCTCGACAGCTGCACGATAAAAGTGAACGTGCATCAGGGCCTTTCATCGAAGTGAACTGCGCTGCCATTCCTTCAGAACTCATCGAAAGCGAATTGTTTGGTCATGAAAAAGGGGCATTTACCTCTGCTATTAAAACACGGTTCGGAAAATTCGAATTAGCTGAAGGAGGAACGCTATTCCTCGACGAAATCGGAGACATGTCGCCCGCTGCGCAAGCCAAAGTACTGCGTGCTTTGCAAGAAAGCAAAATCACACGTGTGGGTGGCGACAAGGATTTCAAAGTAAACGTGCGTGTGTTTGCCGCAACCAACAAAGATTTACGCAAAGAAATTGAAGCAGGAAATTTTCGAGAGGACTTGTTTCATCGCCTTTCTGTCATCGTGATTCGCGTGCCTTCGCTCAGTGAGCGCAAAGACGACATTCCTATACTGGCCGATCACTTCCTGAATCTTATTGCCGAAGACTACGGTCAACCCGTGAAGGAAATAACTCCGGGAGCTCTAAAAGCATTGCAAGATTTGAAGTGGACCGGCAACGTGCGAGAATTCCGAAATGTGATGGAGCGACTCGTCATTTTATCGGGAAAAACCATCGATGAAAAGCTGGTAAAGGCTTATGCGGTTCCGAACTTTAGTTGAAAGTTGAAGGTTGAAGGTTAGGTCATCCCTACAATCCTACTATCCTATAATCCTACCCTCGGTTGTTCATATTCTGCCATCCTTTTTGACATGGGTCGGATATACCTTCGCGAGGTGAATACCGAAACTAATTTCCTATCTGAACTCAACGAGGCGCAGCGCGCAGCAGCAGCCCATATCAACGGTCCGCTCATGGTCATTGCCGGCGCCGGATCGGGTAAAACACGAGTACTTACCTACCGCATCGCACACCTCATCCACCAAGGTGTCGACCCCTTTCAAATTCTCGCTCTTACGTTCACCAACAAAGCAGCGAAAGAGATGAAAGTGCGTATTGGAAAACTGGTGGGAGACCACGAAGCGCGCAACATCTGGATGGGCACCTTCCACTCCATCTTTGCTCGCATACTGCGCATCGAATGCGAGCGCATCAACTACCCCCGCAATTTTTCTATTTATGATACGGCTGACTCAAAAAGCCTTATCAAAGACATTCTGAAAGAAATGGGGCTCGACGATAAGATCTACAAGCCCGGCGTTGTTTACAACCGCATCTCATCATGCAAAAACAACTTGATTTCTGCAGCCGATTATCTCAACGACGTTGAAATACAAGCTGAGGACCGCACCACAGGAAAACCTCAAATGGGCGAAATCTATAAGTCGTATAACCTTCGCTTGTTTAAAGCCGGAGCCATGGATTTCGATGATCTGTTGTTCAAGACAAACGAATTGCTGCGCGACTTTCCGGATGTGTTGCACAAGTATCAGCACAAGTTTCAATACATACTCGTCGACGAGTATCAGGATACCAACTTCTCCCAGTACCTCATCATCAAACAACTAGGCGCGGCCTACGAAAATGTGTGTGTGGTGGGCGACGATGCGCAAAGTATTTACGCGTTTCGCGGTGCCAACATTCAAAACATTCTCAACTTCCGAAAAGACTATCCCGAATACGCACTCTACAAACTGGAGCAGAATTACCGCAGTACCAAAGTGATTGTAGAAGCAGCCAATTCGATCATCTCGAAAAACAAAGAGCAGATCAAAAAATCAGTTTGGACTGCCAACGAAGAAGGATCACGCATTAAGGTTTTTAAGGCCTTGACAGATAACGATGAAGGAAACTTTGTAGCCAATCAGATTTTCGGCACGCGCGCAGAAACAGGGGCCGATCCTTCTCATTTCGCCATTCTTTACCGCACCAATGCTCAGAGCCGTTCGTTTGAAGAAGCGTTGCGCAAGCTGAACATTCCTTATAAAATTTTCGGTGGGCTGAGCTTCTATCAGCGCAAAGAAGTGAAAGACCTTGTTGCCTACTACCGACTCGTGTGCAACCCAAACGATGAAGAATCACTCAAGCGAGTAATCAACTATCCCAAGCGTGGCATCGGCGATACCACCATCAACAAACTCGTAGTTGGCGCTGCCGAACGAGAAATCAGCATCTGGGAAATGATTGGTCGAGCTTATGAAGTGGGACTGAGCGGTGCGACCATGCACAAGGTGAATGAATTCGTGTTGCTCATTCGCAGTTTCGGAGTGCAACTCGAAGTAAAAAACGCATACGACCTCGGACATCAAATCGCATCTGAATCTGGATTACTGAAAGAACTCTACAGCGATCGCACTCCCGAAGGTGTAGCGCGTTATGAAAACATCCAGGAATTGCTCAACGGTATGAAGGAGTTCTCGGACAAACAAGACCCCGAATTCCCCGATCGATTGCAAAGTCTTGGCGACTTCCTCGTCGACATTGCCTTGCTCACCGATGCCGACAGCGACGACAAAACCGACGAAGGAAAAGTGTCGCTGATGACCATTCATGCTGCCAAAGGTCTCGAGTTCCCCTACGTCAATATCGTGGGCATGGAAGAGCAACTCTTCCCGTCGCAACTCAGCATCAACTCGCGCGAAGAACTCGAAGAAGAGCGCCGTTTGTTTTACGTAGCGCTCACACGTGCAGAAAAGAAAGCTACCCTCAGCTATGCGCTGAGCCGCTATCGTTGGGGTCAGTTGCAGTATTGCGAGCCTTCTCGTTTCATCGAAGAAATCGACGAGCAATACCTCGAGTTGCCATCGGCCGAACGAACGCCCATGGCCACCAAGCCCATCGACTTTCGATCGGAGCGTGGCAACTTCTTCAAGAAACCCGCAGCACCCGAAAGGCCTGCACGCCCCGTCGAACGCGCACCCGAGCCTTCTACACCCGTGGCACCTCCGGCAGGTTTCAAGAAAATAACGGCAGCAGCACCGACCTTACCGCTCAGTGGTGAGTTCGCACAACCCGGCGATTTGGAAGTGGGCTCCGAAGTGGTGCACGAAAAATTTGGTAAAGGAAAAGTGCTCACCCTAGAAGGTGATGCCCCCGATGTAAAGGCAACAATTTTCTTCCCCTCTGCCGGACAAAAGCAATTGTTGCTCAAATTCGCTAAACTAAAATTAGCCTAGTCCATGTCATTCTATCGCTCGCTTCAGCAAATGCGCACTCACAACCAAAAGGGTGTGGCACTGTTGATCGACCCCGATAAAATGCGCGATGAAAGCCACGTTAAGTCGCTCAGTGAGTTAATCAGGCACACGGAGATCAGCGCTGTTTTTATTGGAGGAAGCTTGATAGTGAGCAACCACTTCCAACAATGCGCGACCTGGGCAAAGAAACACATCGAAAAGCCCATCGTCATTTTTCCGGGAAGCCCCGACCAGATCACTGATCAAGCCGATGCCATTTTACTGCTATCGCTTATTTCAGGGAGAAATCCGGAGTTGCTCATTGGCAACCACGTGCAAGCTGCACCACGACTGGCCAAATCGAAACTCGAAATTATCAGCACGGGCTATATGCTCATCGATTGCGGTAAATCGACTACGGCATCGTACATCAGTCAAACGTTTCCCATTCCATACAACAAGCCCGAGATAGCCGCCGTAACCGCCATGGCCGGCGAAATGATCGGCATGAAATGCATGTATCTCGACGGCGGCAGCGGAGCCGAGATGCCTGTTTCTTCAACTATGATTAAAGCCGTCCGTCAGTCGGTGCAAACACCGCTCATCGTAGGCGGAGGCATACGTCACGAAGACCAGGTGCGCGAGGCCTTTGCGGCAGGTGCCGACCTAGTCGTCGTGGGCACTGCTGTAGAAGAAAATCCTGAAATGCTGTTTGCACTTTCCGGTGCAAGCGGTTCACTGTGATAACTACACAACATGATCAGAAGACCTTTCAACCTCAACCAATGGATAGCAGACAATCGTGACTTGCTGAAGCCACCCGTTGGAAATAAAAACCTGTACCACGAATCGGGCGATTATGTCGTGATGATTGTTGGTGGGCCCAACGCACGCAAAGACTATCACTTAAATGAAACAGAAGAACTCTTCTTTCAAATAGAAGGTGACATCGTCGTGGGAATTCAAGAAGATGGTAAAGCGGTCGATGTGGTTATCAAACAAGGCGAAATGTTCTTGCTCCCCGCCAACGTTCCACACCAACCGCGTCGCGGAGAAAATACAGTTGGCCTCGTCATCGAATGCAAACGTGCCGACCGCAATATGGTGGATGGACTGCAGTGGTATTGCGAAAAGTGCAACAACCTGCTACACGAATACCGTTTTGTACTTCACAACATCGAAACTGATTTCTTACCCCGCTTCCGAGAATTTTATGGCAACGAGGATTACCGCACGTGTAAGAAGTGCGGGGATTGTATGGCGGTTGATCCGAGGTTCGGTTAGTGGGGACTGAGGACTGAGGACTGGGTGACGGTTGAGACACTGACTTTTGTTGCTGTTAGCTCTTCCCAATCAAAGCACATCCATTTGGAAAACAATCCATTCAACAAGATAACCGCCCTAACCGTACCCAGTATCCAGTACCCATCGCACGCAACCATTCACCCCATACCTTTGTCTATTATCAAACCTTTTTATCCATGACCAAGTCCATTCTGGCTTCCATGGCGGGAGTGCTCCTATCCGCAATCTCTTTAGCCTGCCCAACGTCGCTCAATGTAATTGAACAATCATGCGGAAACTTCGTTTTTTATTTAGCTGAAACGCCTGTGGGCAATGTGATTTGGGATTTTGGCGATGGAAATAATACAACCGGCAGCATCGAAATACAGCACAGTTATGCAGAGGATGGAACTTATGTGGTAAGCGCCATTTTCTCTGGTCCCGAATGCGCAGAAACTAGTATGCTTTTTGCGACAGTAGAAGTCAATTGTGGAATTGAAAACTGCCCTGCTTTTATTGGTGTGGAATCTATTGACTGTGACACCTACGTGTTCTCATTAGATGGAGTTGAAACCGGCGATGTGGCGTGGGATTTTGGCGATGGCATTACTGAGAACAGCTCTGTAACAGCTGATCACACGTATGCATCAAATGGCGTGTACATCGTTACAGCGGTTTACAACGGTCCTGCATGTCCGATTGCATGGACCAACGTATTGACAGTGCAAGTCAACTGTTCATCGGAAATAGAATGTCCCACCGAAATCTGGTCGGGCGCAGGTACAGAATGCGGCGTGATGAACTTCGAAATCGGTTCATTTGTGGATGGTGAAAATGTGACGTGGTTTCCGGGTGATGGATCTGGTCCTCAGCAAGGCGGCCATTTCTTCTCTCATACCTATACTGCTCCGGGCAACTACGGTGTATGTGCTTTCTATACCACTCCGCTTTGTCCCAATGGAGTTGAATTGTGCACGTCTATCACCATTGAATCGTGTAACGAAAACCTATGTCCAACAGGCATCACAGCTGACACCATCGATTGCGACACCTACGTGCTTCACATTGAAGGCGTCGATAACGCAGAAGTATCGTGGAATTATGGCGACGGCAACGTTTCAAGCGGAGGTATTCATGCAGACCACACCTGGGCGCAGAATGGAACGTATGTCATAACCGCCGTGGTCAATGCTCCTCAATGTCCCATCATGCCCCCAATTGGAACCATCACCTTCGAGTTTGCCATTCAGGTGAATTGCGCAGTTGCAACAGAATGTCCGTCGGAAATCTGGTCGGGTGCAAGTGCTGAATGCGGTGTGATGAATTTCGAAATCGGTTCGTTTGTTGAAGGTGAAAACGTGACGTGGTTCACTGGCGATAACTCAGAACCACAACAAGGTGGACACTTCTTCACGCATTCGTATGCCAATCCGGGATCATACAACGTTTGTGCTTTCTACACCTCTCCTCTTTGCCCGAATGGTGTAGAGCTCTGCACGACTATCGAAGTAGCCCCATGCGAACAACCCTGCAACCAAATCGGTTTCGGTATTGATAGCTACGTGCTCGAAGGCGGCACTCCGTGGCTCACCTATATGATTTCAACTGTTGAAACAGGTATGATGGTTACTTCCGGTGTTGCCGAATATACCCAAAACGATCCATACTTCGATACTCCACTATGCATCCCCAATGGTTGCTACTACCTCACCATCGACAACAACAATCCATTGCTCATCGGACAAGGAGTCAATATCTTTTTCATCCTCAACAGTGTGAACCTGATAGAGAATGCAACCATCGTTTATCAAGACAATATTTCGATTCGATATCTCATCGGAGTGAATACAGATTGCGCAGGACCCACGCTTTGTGAGACTGCATTTATTCCTGTTTACACGAGCACTCCCGGACATGTGGAGTTTATCAATAACTCAATCTACACCGGCAATGCAGAATTCCTTTGGGATTACGGCAACGGACAAACCAGCGCTGATTTTTCCGGCAACGTGCAATACGAATCGAATGGTGTCTATAGCGTGTGTCTAACGATTACAACCGTGAATTGCACGTATTCTTCATGCCAGACGGTGGTGATAGACAACATGGAGTCGGCATGTGCCTTCAATGAAGTTACTATTATAACCGAAGCTGTATACCTCAACCCGGTTGTCGAAGAAGTGTATCAATTGACAATTGCAAATGGAACTATGCCCATTCACGAGTGGACTTTCATTGGCAGCGGCAATATGATCGACACGCTTCAAATATGCTTGCCCGAAGGTTGCTACGACGTGAGTTTATATTCACAATTACCCATACAAGCAATGTCATTCACATGCGACATTTCAGGACCAGACATCCAACTGCTGGGCAACCTGCAACTGAACGTCTCAGATAGTTTCACTTCGGCTGTAATTGGTGTAAACATGGACTGCACCATTAATGTGGAAGAAATAAATGCAGAAGTCATTCGAGCATTTCCCAACCCTGCATCCGAAAACATTCAATTTGCTTCACAAGAAATTATTCAGCGCATTGACATCTTCGATATGACAGGCAAGCTTATTGCTTCATTCAATCCAAATCAACTACAAGTTCAAATCAACACGTCCAATTGGAGCAGTGGGTTGTACGTAGCGCACGTAATGGGATCAAAGGGTATGGAACGTGTGGTGTTTGAAGTAAACAACTAGTAGGGCGATGGGCGATGGGCTAAGTGCGATGGGAAACACCATCGCACCTCGTACTTCGCCTTTAGCCCCTAGCCCTTCTCATCCGATAGTACCATCCACTCGCCAGCCACACAGGCAACTTGTGCGCAAGCTTATTATCGAGGTATGCAATCTTGTTGAGTGAAATAAACGGTGTATACGTTTCCATGATGGGCGCAAACACAAAAGCGGGTTCAAACTCGACGAGTTCTAATCCTAAATTTTTACAATCGTTCTTGATTTGTCTGCGCGTGAAAAAATTGACGTGCGGATCAATCTCCTGATTAAGCGCATACGGTTCTTTCTTACCCAATAGTTTTTTCACCTTTCCGATGAATCCGTTCAAACCCATTTTACGCATGATATACATGGGTTGCATGGCCCATTCAAAAGGTCCCCAACCGTTGGGTATGGTCACCAATATTTGCGCACTCGGCTTCATGCGCTTACTCAGGTCTTCCAGAATGTCGCGATAACCGGGAATGTGCTCCAGTACTTCGGTGAAAATGATGAAGTCGAACGTTGACACGTCAAAATCGCTCAACCTCGAAAAGGTAACGCGCACATTCGGCAATGTGTTACGTGTATTCACCAGGTCAATGTTGGGCTGATACATATCGATGCCAACTACTTCCGAATTGGGTATCATACCCAACGGAATCGTGATGTTACCGGTACCACAGCCTACATCAAGTATGCGCACCATCGGTTGCCATCGGTTGCCTATAGAATCTGTTTGACTACTAATAGAATCTCCCTCTCTAAAACTTCGCTTGGCCTTATCTTCCAGTTCCGAATTTTCACTTTCCTCGCGGCCACTCTCCACTTCCAAATTGTTCAAATCACTGGAAACTTTCAGTTTTTGGGTAAAGTCGCGAATGCGCATTTCGCGGTCTAATGAAGTGGCACGCTGCGCCTGAATGGTCTTCACCAACCAATTCAATCGCTCCATGTGCACGGGATAAGCCGTGTATTCTGTAAGATGATCGAGCTTGAGCCCGTGTTCATGCATCGTCTTCATACGCATTAACCTTTGCGGAACTTTTTAATCCAACGCACCGCAAACGGCGGCAACACGTCGTTGGCGAAATTCACCAAACCGTTGTAGCGCTTCATCTCCGATGAATCGATTCCTTCACGAGCAGTGAAAGTTGTAGTGATTCGCGTTCTATTCTCCGGACTGATTTCATCGGCCGGACGTCCGTTGGTGTAATAGTAAAGCGCCAGGCTTCTGCGCGAACGATCGGGCGGACACGTCAAGGCATCGGGATGTCCGTGCCAGCTGTAATCAGTGGTCGAGAAGATTGCCATGCGATTGAACAGCGGTGCAATGCGCACAGCACACTTACTCATGTCGCGCTCCCACAACTCGAAATGTCCACCGTATTCTTCCTTCCAATCTTCATTCAAGTATACGAGTACGTTGATGCGTCGATCCAGATTCATCATGCGATGCTTGTGAAAGTCGACATGTACTTTCAAAAATCCACCGGGTTTAATTTGATGATATCCGCCTCCTTCCAAATAAGGATCGGGAATTAAGGTCTCCTTGATGCCTGTCAGGTTCTGCAAATACTCGAGGAAGGGTTGTGAGTTGAGCAAGTGCACCAACTCGCGCGCTCCGGGCCCCAAGCGTCCCTCTCCTTTCGAAGCAAACTTGCTTTCGTTAGGGTTCACATAATTTATATCGCCCGCTTCCTTGCCAAGTTCAGGAAATTCCGATTGCAACGAGCGAAGCACATCAGCCTGAAAGAAATCATCCATCACAATGTGCGGAAACGGAGCCACGGCTGCGTATTGAGCATGTTGCTCCAACCCCTGAGCAGGCATCTCATCGATGGGTCGTTTGAAAAAATTCATCTCTGTTGGGAATGTAGGCGGCAATTTAGACAGGAAATAGGGCTGTCTTCCTAAATTCGCGTGCACGAATTACAGTATACAATAATCAAGTCTATGAATTTCAACAAACTGAATGTTATCACCGGATGGGCAATGGGCCTGATTGCAACCGTTGTTTACGCCCTGACGCTGGAACCCACCATGCCGTTTTGGGATTGCGGTGAATTTATCTCTTCAGTATATAAACTCGAAGTGGGCCACCCGCCCGGAGCTCCTCTGTTCATGCTCATCGGACGTGTGTTCTCTGCATTTGTAGATCCGGCCACGGTTCCGGTTATGATCAATTTCCTTTCGGCTCTCTGCAGCGGCCTTACGATAGTCTTCCTGTTCTGGACTATCACTCACATGGCTAAAAAATTCTTGCCTGAAGAAACGCAAGAGCCCAACAGTGGCCAGTTGTGGGCCATCCTCGGCAGTGGTATTCTCGGTGCTATGGCATACACGTTTTCTGACACGTTTTGGTTCTCCGCAGTGGAGGCAGAAGTGTATGCCATGTCGTCGCTCTTTACGGCTGTTGTATTCTGGGCAATTCTCAAATGGGAATCGGAAGTCGATGAAGGCGGCGAACTGCGCTGGCTCGTGCTCATTGGCTACCTCATGGGCTTATCGATTGGTGTCCACTTATTGAACTTGCTTGCTATCCCGGCCATCTGCTTGGTTTACTACTTCAAGAAATATGAATACAGTCTGAAAGGTCTTTTCGCAACCGGTGCCATTTCCCTCTTCCTGCTATTCCTCATCAATACAGGTGTTATCATTTGGTTCGTGCAAATGGCGGGCTTCTTCGAACGCACGTTTGTAAACACTTTCGGCATGCCTTTCAACAGCGGTGCAATCTTCTATTTGCTGCTGGTTGTTGCCCTCATCACCCTTGGACTTGTGGTTACACACAAACGCAACATGGTTCTTGCCAATACTCTTGTGCTTGGTATTACGATGGCAATACTTGGCTACACCACCTTCGCTACGGTAATCATTCGCTCCAACGCAAACCCACCCATGGATGAAAACAATCCGGAGAACCTCTTCGCGTTGCTTTCCTATCTCAACCGCGAACAGTATGGCGATCGTCCACTGGTGTTCGGACAATACTTCAACACCCCACAAGATTTAGAAGATCCTTATCGTGATGGCAGCGATGTTTGGATCAAATCATATAGTGTGCGCGAGAGCAATACGAAAAACAAACTTGTGCTTTCGAGCCGCGATAAATTCACCGCTGAGCAATACATCGCTTCTCACCCTAATGAACAATTGATGATGGTGGAAGAATATATCGAAAGCGGCGAAAAGAAAGGCAGCATTCCCAACTACGACAAAGACTTCTGTGGCTACTTCCCTCGCATGCACTCCAACCAGGGCAACCACATCAAAGACTATAAAGAGTGGAGTAACTACCAGAACTGGAACACGGAAAAAGGCCAGGAAAAAGTGAAGAATGCCGAGCAAGCTATCGACCAATCGGAGGCAGCGCTCAACTATTACTCACAAACGAATAAAATGCCACGCGGCTTTGAAGATCAAGATCCTCGATCACTGATAAAAAGCCTCGATCGGATGCGCGAAAAAATGATTCCTTCAGCAGCGGAAGACTTCCGATTCTTCACCAGCTATCAAGTAGGACACATGTACTGGCGTTACTTCATGTGGAATTTCTCGGGCCGCCAAAACGACCGTCAGGGCCATGGCGAATTCACCGAAGGAAACTGGATGTCGGGAGTAAATCTGATCGATCAGGAGCGAGTAGGCAATCGTGAGAAAGTATCCGATCTGGAAAAAAGTAATCCGGGTTTCAATGTCTATTTCATGCTGCCGCTCATCCTTGGTCTGATTGGATTGGTGTTCCAGATGATTCGCAGCCAGAAAGACTTTTGGGTGGTTGGACTTCTGTTCGTTCTCACAGGTTTCGCAATCATTGTTTACCTCAACCAAACTCCTCAGCAACCACGCGAGCGTGACTACGCCTTCGCCGGATCATTTTACGCATTTGCCATTTGGATTGGTCTCGCCGTGTATGCCCTCTACTATGCAGCAACTCAGTGGACCTTCCAGAACGTCACCAAGGTTGCTTCGATGACAGTCGGTGGCTCCGTGATTATTCTCTTCGCAGAACGTGTCGCAACCGAAAGCAACGGCTTCGGGTATTCATTGATGTATATGAGTATCGTAGCAACCGCACTGTTGGCACTCATGACGATGCTCGGCAAAGTCATTCAGGGAGAAACGTCGAGTAAGGCGATTGCCGCAACACTCATTTGCCTTGTTACTCCTGCACTGATGGCTTATCAAAACTGGGATGATCACTCACGCGCTAATCGCAAAACAGGTTTAGCAATGGCCATCAACTACCTGCAATCCCTGCAACCCAATGCCATCATTTTCACCAATGGCGACAACGATACCTTCCCACTGTGGTATGCACAAGAAGTAGAAGGCATTCGCACCGACGTGCGCGTGGTAAACCTTTCACTCCTCAACACCGACTGGTATATCGACCAGATGAAGCGTCAAGCATATGACGGAATGCCTGTGCCATTCAAAATGCCTGAGCAGAAATACCGTCAGGGCACACGCGATGTGATGTTCGTAGATCCTAACCGCGAAACAAAGGGCTTCATGCCAATTAGCGAGGCCATGACAGTAGCTTTCGACGACAGCAAGACCATTGATAATGGCCGAAACAAAATCGCTTACTTGCCTACTTACAAGTTCAGCATGCAAGTCGACAGTGCTACAGCAGAATCGTATCGTCAATATCTCAACGAAGGCGATACGTTGGTGACCGATATTCAATTCAGCTTGGTTGATGGCGGCGGACGTCCACGTTCATACATCACAAAAGCAAACCTTGCTGTACTCGATCTGCTTAACAACATGGATTGGAATCGTCCGGTTTATTTCGCAGTTACCACCGGAGGCGACGCCTACATGG
>JAIYBR010000089.1 GCA_027488435.1 Flavobacteriales bacterium | reverse complement strand
GTAAACGTTACGGACCAAAATGGTTGTAATAGCTCTGGTAGTGTTACAATCGTTATCAATGAGCCTATTGATCCGCTTGAAGTAACTATTGACGAAATCTCACTTTATCCCGGCGGCTCAAGCGTTAGCTGTTTCAATAGTGAAGACGGCTTTGTTGATGTTACTTCAACAAATGGAACCGCTCCATATAGCTATGTATGGACGAATTCCCTCGGAAACACGATTTCTAACGATGAGGACATTTCCGATGTGGCATGTGGCTCTTATTCTCTGTTGGTTACAGATGCAAATGATTGCGAAGTGGAAGTGGAAGCTCTGCTTACTTGCGTTGACGAGATTGTGGTTACACTTGATGTGCAAAGCAATCCATGTGGTGATCCATCCGCAACCCTCGGTTCGATTGATGTAATCACTATTGAAGGTGGTTTGGGTGAACCCTACACCACTACTTGGACTGGCCCAAGCTGTTCACCTTGCTTAACTGAGGACATCACGGATCTTGCTTCAGGCGATTATATGCTGATTGTTTCAGATTCAGAGGGATGCCCAGACACAACCTACGCTAATATTGGTCAGAATGATTCCTTCGTGGTTGAAGGCGACATCACCGGAGAATCTTGTCCTGAGCTATGCGACGGATCGATCGATATTAGTCTTTTTGAAGACGATGGCGGCGGCACAGGTGTTACCACTTTCCCATTGAGCGAAACATCGACCATTCAAATTTGCTTTACTGCAACTCATACATACGTTTCAGATTTAGCATTCCATTTAGTGGGACCTCCAAGCTGCGGAAGTCCTGACATTCTATTGTCACCTAATCCTACAGCAACTTGCAACGGAGGAAATAACATAGTTAATCTTTGCTTCACTAATGCCAATAATGATGCTTTCAATGTTTGCGGAGCGACTACACCACTTGGAGGAAACTACGGAGCATATTCTGATGGGTCAGCAATCGATTGGACACCTATCTTGGGATGCGATGCAAATGAACCAGGATGGGCTGTTCAGATTTACGACTGCATTAGTCTTGATTTCGGTGCTTTAACAGATGCAACCTTAACCTTCTCGGATACGGATGGCTCGGGTAATTTGATTAGCTCAAGCTATTCAACTCCTGTAGGCTTCAACTCTCCAATCAACGACAATTCTTGCTCTTCAGCGACAGCCTCTATCTTCCAGGTTGAAACTACCGGAGGTGGAACAGGTGGCGGCGGAACAGGCAGCGGTGGAGGTACTCCGGCCACCGGCAACTTCACTTATACCTGGAGCGGTCCATTTTCAGGAACTCCTCCGACTACACAAGACGTAAGCGGACTTTGTCCGGGCAACTATTCTGTGTTAATCTCAAATGGTGAATGCAGTGAGACATTCTTCTTTACTGTGCCAGAAGCAGACCCAATCGTGGTTGACGTAGTAACTGCGAATGACCCTGCATGCTTAGGAGTCAACAACGGAAGCATCAATATCGATGTAACGGGCGGCAGTGGTAACTTCACTTATCAATGGATACCGCAGCCATCATGCTTGTTCTTTGGTGCTACTACTCAAGACTTAAATAATCTTTCTGCATGTGACTACACAGTGAGTATCACTGACCAGGTAACAGGCTGCAATGTTTTATCTACTATAAGTCTTGAATCGCCTCAACTCCTCGACATTGTTGTAGTAACTTCTGATTTCCCAGGCGGAAACAATGTAAGCTGCGGTGATGCGAATGACGGTGCAATATCTGTTTTTGCAACAGGAGGTGCTCCCGATCCTATTGAGTTTGCACCTTTCGATTATTTGTTTGAATGGAACGCTGACTGTGCCGAAATTGACGCTACACTCTTTGGCAACAACCCGAATAGCCCAACATTAACTAACCTTCCAGCAGGCTCATACGGTGTGAACATCACCGACGCGAATGGATGTGTAACAACACAGTGTATTGAGCTTACTGCTCCGGATTCAATTCAGTCGAATCCTTTGATCACTGAAGCTCCATGCTCAAGTGCGACAGGATGTATCTCTCCCAACATTTCAGGAGGTAGTGGAAGCTATATTGTCTACGAATGGACAGGAAATATTGGCAATAACCAACCGAATGCAGCCACGCTGTGTGGATTGTCTGTTGGCGTCTACACGCTAACCGTCACTGACTCAAATGGCTGCCAGGCAACCTTTACATACATAATCACAGCAGGTGAGCTGAGCGTAGAAGTTGTGACCGCAAACAATCCAACATGCTTCGGTCAAAACAATGGTAACATTGATATCGAAGTATTAGGAGGAAGCGGTGACTACTCTTACACCTGGTCATCACAAAACAACTGTGTTTTCTTTGGAGCATCGACCCAAGATGTAAATAATCTTCCGGCTTGCCAATACACAGTGAACGTTGTCGATCAGGCTTCAGGATGTGAAGTTGGAACTATTATTACGTTGAACCAACCTGCAGTAATGGAATTGACGTTGGTTCTCTCTACGCTGCCGGGCGGTAACAACGTGAGCTGCTTTGACTCTAACGATGGAACCATCTCTGCAATCGTAACCGGAGGTACACCCGATCCGGTAGCCTTCGCTCCATATGATTACTTCTACAACTGGACAGCTGGTTGTGATGCACAGGTAATCATTAATCCTGCGGATTTTGGTAATGATCCAAATTCACCAAACCTTACCAACTTGCCGGCAGGTCAATACGGAATCGAGGTGACAGATGCCAACGGATGCTTAGCAACAACTTGTTTGGACATGCTTGCTCCAGATTCTATTCAATCTCCTGCGATTATTCAGAACATTACATGTGATAACAATATCGCTTGCATAATTCCGAATATTCAAGGCGGAAGTAACGTTTTCACAAACTATACATGGACAGGCGACATCGGCAACAATGCCACTGATGCTGACACTCTTTGCGGACTCGCAGCTGGCCTATATAGCCTAACAGTTACAGACACGGATGGATGTGATGAAACTTTCAACTACGAAATAACCGGTGTAGCGTTTCCTGTTATCACCATTGGTTCTATCACACCCACGAACTGTTTCAATACTTGCGAGGGTACAGCTGAATTCACCGGCACTGACGGTGTTGCTCCATACACAATTCTTGTAGACGGTATTTCTCAGAACATTGAAACAGCCGGTATCATTGACAGCCTTTGCCAAGGTGCACATGAAATAACCATCGTCGACGTAAACGGCTGTGAGGGATCAGCACAGATTGTTGTTGATAGCCCAACAGAGATTGATATCACAACCACGATATTGATTCAAGAGGTTACTCAAACATATAGTTTGCAGTGTAACGGCGACTCTTCAGGGTCCATACTATCTACTGTATCAGGAGGTTTCGAACCATATACCTATTCTTGGATTAACTCTTCCAATGAGGTATTATCCGATACTACACGAGTAGACTCTCTCATTGCAGGTGCATACACACTGGTTATAACAGATGCTATTGGCTGTTCGAATACGGAGACTGTGACCATTACAGAACCCGAATTACCGCTTATTGCAACTCCAACCATCTCGCAAATCATTTGTCCTGATGCAGCAGACGGATCGATTTCAGTTGAAATTACCGGAGGCTTGGCGCCTTACACTTTGGATTGGGCAGGAACCGGTACTCTAGACGGAGAAACCTTCCAAGACAATTTAACTGCCGGTAGCTACACGCTGGTTGTAATTGACACCAACTCTTGTCAGTATTCACTTCCAGAAATAGTGCTCGTGAATCCTGCACCGATTTTTGTGATTACGAATACTACAGACCCTTCATGTTACGACGTTTGTAATGGTTCTCTTTCTGTTACATCTGTCGAAGGAGTTGGCGCAAATGACTATACATTAAGCTGGACCTTGCAAGATCTGACACCGGTTACTGTGTTCACGGATCTCTGCGCAGGAACTTACATCTACACGCTCACGGATACCGTGAGAAATTGTATCGAAACAGATCAGATTACATTAGCGGAACCTGCAGAGCTAGGTGTTACTATCAATCTGGTTCCAGACTGTAACCTGTTCACCTTGGAAGCTGCTTCAACTGTGAGCGGCGGTACCGGCTCCTATTCTTATGATTGGAGCAACGGTGGAACAAATTCGTCTACAGCAGTAACGGCGAGCGGCGTTCTTGACCTTACAATCACAGATGGCAACGGATGTGAAGCTGCCGCTTCTTTGGGTAATGTCAACGCTCCTGCCGGAGAAATCTCCATAACCGGAACGGCAAACAATACAAGCTGTGGAGTTTGCGATGGTTCTATTGACGCATCAATAACAGGAGGATTCGGCGCACCTTACACGTTCACCTGGAGTAACGGATCAACTGTTTTAAACCCAGCTAATCTTTGCGGTGGCACATATACAATCACCGCGATAGATGCCTTGCTATGTCAGAACACATTCACCTTCACCATCGATCAACCAGGAAGCATTACGGTTGCAATTGCAACTACCGATGTAAGCTGTTCTGGTGAAAGCAGTGGCGGTGCCTCAATATCGGGTGCTACCGAACCACTAACTGTAACCTGGTACAATTCCTTGGGTGAAATCGTAGGCACAGGTGCTCCTATCAATGGTCTTCCTCAAGGAGATTATACTGTAGAGGTTACTGATGTTGCTGGCTGCACAACAGGTGCCCTTCCGTTCAGTATCAATGAACCAAGCCCACTGGATGTCGTTATAACACTAAGCGAGTATAGCATAGCTACCAATACCTACAACATTTCTACTCCAAATGGCAACAACGGAAGTATTGATGTGGAAGTAAGCGGCGGCACCCCAGTCTATACATTCAACTGGACTCCGAATACAATTGGCACTGACGTATCTAATCCAACCAACTTGAGCGCAGGAGAATTCTCCCTACAGATTCAAGATGCGAACGGATGTAAGATTGATACAGTGATAACTCTTGTGGATCCAGATGATCTCAAACTGTATACTGCGCTATCTCCAAATGGAGACGGATTCAATGACACCTATGTGATTGATGGTGTCCAAGATTGTCCGGATAACATCTTCAAAGTATTTAATCGATGGGGAAATCTAGTGTATGAGAAGAATAGTTATTTGAATGAGTGGTTTGGTCAGGATAAAGATGGCAATACCTTATCGGATGGCACTTATTTCGTGATATTCGAAGGTTGCGGAGAAAAATTCAACACCTACGTAGACTTACGCAGAAACTAATAACTATTGACACAACGAACTCATAAAGACAATAACACTATGAAAAAATATATCATCATCCTACTTTCAATTGCAGCTGTCAGGTTATCTGCTCAGCAGGAATTGATGATTAGCCAGTACATGTTCAACAGCATGGTGCTGAACCCGGCCTATGCAGGAACGCATGATTACTGGAGCACAAGCTTGCTTCACCGTAGCCAGTGGGTCAAATTTGATAACGCACCACGCACCCAGTTTCTCAGCGCAGATGGTCCCATCTTCGGCGGAAAAGCAGGTCTTGGATTCAATCTTAGCAATGACGCCCTGGGTATTACCAACGTCATGGACTTCAACGCAAATGTGGCGACCAGTGTAAAATTGAGCAAAGGGCGGTTGAGCTTTGGTTTACGCCTTGGCTTGTCGCGCTATAGCGCTCAACTTACCGAAGCAGTTATTAAGGATGTAGAAGATCCTGTTTATGCTAACAACATCAATGGAGCCATGATTCCAAGGGTTGGAGCAGGAATTTACTATTACCAGAATAATTTCTTTGCCGGTGTTGCCATGCCTACCCTACTGTCTGTCGACGATAAAATCAGTTACACCCAAACAGGCGTGAACAGCTTCTATAAGAATCACATTTATGTAAATGCCGGAGGTGTTTACACAATTATGCCAGAGCTTGCAATTAAACCCAGTGTTTTGGTGAAGTTTCAAGGAAGTGCGCCAGCTAGTATTGATTTAAACTGTAATGCTCTTTTCATGAATAAATTCTGGTTCGGGGCGGGTTATCGTGTAGGCGATGCTTTGGTTACAATGATCGAATGGAACATTACACCACAGTTGAGAATAGGCTATGCCTTCGATTATACGTTGAGCAGCATATCCAAGTACAGTAATAACTCACATGAGGTAATGGTAGGCTACGATTTGGGTAGAGCTGCGCTCGTAAAAACTCGCTCACCGCGCTATTTCTAATTTAAACTGAAGAGAATTTAACAAGATGACTAGTATGAAAAACAACCTTAATATACTACGATTTAGCACTTTCGTATTACTGAGCCTTATGCTTGGTAGTTGTGCGTCGCTTTACACGAAAGCGGGCAAGGATGCGTACAACAATTTACAATACCAAGATGCTATCTATTATTTGGGTAAAGGAATTGCCAAAAAAGATGATGCCGATTCTCGCAGAAAACTAGCTGACAGCTATATGCGTGTGAACGACTATCAAAATGCGTTGACTAATTACGATATAGCAAGTACCTACACAGACAACTCCGATAATGACCGCGTCAATCATGCACGAGCCCTTATGGGAGTAGAGCGCTATTCAGATGCCAAAACCGTACTGGAGGGTATCGTCAGCCGCGATGCGTCGAACGCTTTTGCTAAAAATCTATTAGCAAGCTGCAAAAATGTAAACCGAATGAAGGCAGACTCTCTCAACTATATCATAGAGCCTGTAGCAATTCCTGCAGCCGGTCCTGTTTATGCGCCGCGACTCTACAATGGTGGACTTCTTTTCAGCAGCCCATCAGGTGACGGTAACATCGATCCTTACACGAAACTTCCGTATACCAATCTCTTCACCTCTAAGCGTGAGGGGGCTTCATGGTCGGTGCCTCAAGAATTGAAGGGAATCAATAGCGATTATCATGACGCTGTTGGTGCGATTTCACCTTCCGGCACTACCATCGTATTCACAAGAAGTTATACGTTGCAGTCTGGAAGTATAGCCGGTAACGAAAATAAGGTGAGTACAACTCAACTTTACACCAGCCGTAAATCAAATGAGGATACTTGGTTAGAAGTTACACAGATGCCTTTCTGTGACAATAAATACATGTTTACACACCCAACCTTCTCTTCAGATGGCCAAACGCTCTATTTCTCTAGCGACATGCCAGGAGGCTTCGGAGGAATGGACCTTTGGAGTGTAAAAATGACCGACAATGTTTGGGGTACGCCTGTAAACCTGGGAGGTAATGTAAACTCGCCAGGTAATGAGGTGTTTCCTACTCTCCGCAAGGACGGTGAACTATACTTCTCGAGCGATATCATCGAAAGCTTAGGTGGATACGACCTGATGTCATCCCAGAATCGCAACGGTATATGGGAGCGCCCTGTGCACCTAAGCTACCCTTTGAATAGTTCACACGATGACTTTTCAATTGCATGGAATGCAGATGGTAAAACAGGCTATTTCTCCAGCGATCGTTTCGGTAGCGACCGCATCTACAGCTTCACTGAAGACGATTCAAAAGTTGTATTTAACGCGATGGTGACTGGCCGCGATAGCAAATTGCCGCTTGGTGGTGCTAAAATCATCATCAAGAACTTGACCGATGGAACTGAGCAGATGTATATGACCGACGGTAACGGAAAGTTCACTGCTGAACTTGCCAAAGGAAAAGACTACCAAATGGTGAGTGAGCTAGAAGGTTACTTCAGCCAAACTGAAAATTTCAATACGCGAGGCAACGAAGATCCTATCAATAAGATGATTGAAATGGCTGAGCTCTATGTTACTGATGCGAATGCAGGTAAAAACGATAACAGCGGAAATAGCAAGAAGCCCAAAGGCATTTACGATCTTCCGGATATTCACTGGGATTACAACAAATGGGATATACGCAAAGATGCTGAGCCCTATTTGGATAACCTCGTGAAATTGTTCCGTGAGAACAAAGAT